>JADGCU010000015.1:35605-38962 GCA_015228785.1 Candidatus Omnitrophota bacterium | reverse complement strand
GAGATCTACCGTGGCGCCAAGGAGATGGGGAATCTTCTCAGGAAGATCCGATTTGAGATCGCCGTGAACGAGAATTTTGTTGAGCCCACCATCAAGGCGATCGTGAAAGGGGCCAAGACCGGCGAGACGGGAGATGGTAAGATCTTTGTCCTATCTCTTGATCAATGTGTGCGTATCCGAACGGAAGAGCGTGGAGGGCTCGCTATTGGATAAGGGGAGGATCTTCCTTTCGATCCTTGCGGCTGCTTGTAGAGGGAGCCGCAAGGGGCGGAGGGAGTGAAATTTAGAATTGCTGTCATAAAATTGACAATGTTTTAAGTTGTGTTATAGTGAAACACAAATTTATTATTCTCTATAATGAGGTCTTCTTGCGACGATTCGTCATCAGAGCCGGGAGACCTTTTTTCATCTTATGACAGCAGAAGAAAACGTAACAACACAATCGGCTTCGGAATTTCCAAATTTGATCGGCATTTTCGCCCATCAGATGAAAGATACGCCTGTGGGGCATTTTCTTCATACTTGGGAAAGTGCGATTTATAGTCTTCTTATTGTTGCGTTTCTTGCGACAGTCGCTTTTAAGGCAACCCGTAAACACGCTTTGATCCCCGGAAGGCTTCAGAATTTTGCTGAATTCTTTGTGACGTCAATTGATGATTTTGTCTGTAGCATTCTTGGTCCCCAGGGGCGAAAGTATACTCCCTTTATTGGGACGCTTTTTATATATATTTTGGTGATGAATTTATTAGGGCTCGTTCCATTTCTAAAGTCGCCGACATCAGAATGGTCGAATACGCTGGGTTTAGGGCTTATTGTATTTGCCTACGTTCAGTATACGGCTTTTAAGGAGCTGGGTCTTGCTGGTTATGCGGATCACATGATGGGCAAGCCTCGTGGTGTTATGGCTTGGACCATTATTATGCCGGTCTTTATGTTTGCGCTACATTTGATCGGTGAAATTGTTCGACCCTTTAGTCTTTCGTTGCGTTTACGTAGCAATATTTTGGCAGAGGAGAAACTTTTGGTTGTTTTTACGGGGCTGGGGGGCTATGTGGGCGGAACATTGGGTGGGTGTTTTATGTATCTGTTTGATCTGATTGGGGCCACTGTTCAGGCTATGGTTTTTAGCGTTTTGACACTGGTTTATTTTGCTTTGGTTTTGGTACACGAAGAAGAACATCATTAAACAAACAGGAGGAACGTATGGATGCTCATGTTGCAGCAGCTTTAGGATTACCAATCGCTTTAGGGTTGGCGGCTTTAGGAGTTAGTCTTGGTTTGGGACGCGCTGTGGGTGGTGCTATGGAAGCATTAGGTCGTCAGCCCGATGCCATGGGGAAGATCCTTCTTGTTATGTTGACCGGATGCGCCCTTATTGAAGTCGTCGTGTTCTATGTTCTCTTTTTAGGGCCGAGTCTTATTAAGTTTTAATTTTCAACATCGAGGACATTATGGATTTCTTAAAAGAGATTAATCCTCAGTTGGTCATCACCCAGATCATTTGTTTTTTATTGATTTTGGGGCTTTTACGATGGAAGCTTTGGGGGCCGACCTTCAAGATCCTGGAAGATCGTCGGGAGAAGATCGCCGCTGAGCTCAAGGCCATTGAAGATTTAAAGGCCGAAGTAGCGAAGGTCAAGGCGGATTATGCGGGGCATTTGAATCGTATTGATCAGGAAGCCCAGGAGCGTTTGAGGGAAGTGGAGCGTCAGGGTGAAGAGAAATCTCGAGAGATCCGTGAGAAAGCGCGCCAGGAAGCGGATCATGTCATTGAGGACGCACGCAAAGAAATCCATTTTGAATTTTTAAAGGCTCGCCAAGAGATCAAGGGCGAAGTGGTTGACATGGTCGTGAAGTTGACTGAAAAGATGATCCAGGAAAAGTTAACTTTTGCCAACGATAAAAAGATCGTTGAGGGAATGATCGAAGATCTGGATAAGGTACATGAGAGATAATATTACAGCCAAACGGTATGCGGACGCTTTTGTTGAATTCGCGGGGCCGCGCATCGGCATGGAGCGTTGTGTTGCTGAAATAAAAAGCCTTAAGTGGCTCTTGAGGGAAAATCCGCAATTAGAGCGGATCTTGAAGGCTCCTGATGTTCCGGCTTCAGAAAAATTTCGTTTGATCGATAAAGTATGCGCTGTTCAGTATTCAAAGGAATTGTGCGTTTTTTTGAAACATCTTATTACCAAATGGCGCATCGCACGGATTTCTGATATCGCAGATTATATTCGAGAAGTGTATTCTCAAGGCGAGTCAGTTGCGGTGACCCTGAGGACAACATTTCCGCTTGAGCTTGTTCTCATCGAGAGGGTCAAGGAGCGTTTACAGAAGAAAATCGGCAGAAGTGTGAATCTTTATTTAGAGCTGGATCCTGATCTTTTAGGCGGCATCCAGATTCTTGTGGGGAATACGATCATTGACGGCTCTGTGAGAGGTAAACTTCAGGAGCTTAAGAAACAACTTTTGAAAACATAGGTGGGTGAGATGAGCACGCTAAGACCAGAAGAGATCACGTCAATTATTAAGAGTGAGTTGGAAAATTATACGAGCCAGCTCAAAATGGAGTCCATTGGGACGGTTATCCAGGTGGGAGATGCCATTGCGCGTATTTACGGACTGGATGATGTTATGGTCGGCGAGATCATTGAATTTCCTAACAATGTTCTGGGCATGGCTGTGAATCTAGAAGAAGACAGTGTTGGTGTCATCATCTTTGGGCGCGATAATGCGGATCGTACGATTAAGGAAGGGGATACGGTTAAGCGAACGGGAAAAATCGTGCGCGTTCCTGTCGGAGAGGCTTTAAAAGGACGAGTTGTTAATGCCTTGGGCCATCCGATTGATGGACGCGGTCCTATCATGACGGATAAGTTCCGCCCGATAGAGGGAGGGTCTCCTGACGTTGTATCTCGTCAGCCGATTAATGCGCCTCTTCAGACAGGCATCAAGGCCATTGATGCTATGATCCCTATTGGGCGTGGTCAGCGCGAGCTTATCATTGGGGATCGTCAGACAGGAAAGACTTCGATCGTCCTGGATACGATCATTAATCAAAAGGGCAAGGGAATATATTGCGTTTATGTCTCTATTGGCCAAAAGATTTCCAGTGTTGTTGCTGTCGTAGACACGTTAAAGAAGCATGGGGCTATGGAGTATACAACGGTTGTTAGTGCGTCCTCTCGCTCAACAGCGTCTTCTCAATTTCTCGCACCTTTTTCCGGATGTGCGATGGGTGAGGAGTTTTTGTACAATGGTAAGGATGTCTTGGTTATTTACGACGATCTTTCTAAACATGCTCAGGCGTATCGTCAGCTTTCTCTGTTACTCCGGCGTCCACCAGGACGCGAGGCT
>JADGCU010000015.1:0-35595 GCA_015228785.1 Candidatus Omnitrophota bacterium | reverse complement strand
TATCCTGGGGATATCTTTTATCTTCATTCTCGTCTTTTGGAACGGGCGGCCAAGCTTTCAGATTCACTGGGGGCGGGTTCTTTGACGGCGCTTCCTATTATTGAGACGCAGGGAGGTGACATCACAAGCTATATTCCAACCAATGTTATCTCAATTACAGATGGGCAGATTTACTTAGAATCTGATCTTTTTTATTCTGGTGTACGCCCGGCCATCAATGTGGGTCTTTCTGTTTCTCGTGTCGGTGGAAAGGCTCAGGCTAAGGCTATGCGGAAAGTGTCGGGTAAGGTGAGACTTGATCTTGCTCAGTATCGGGAGCTTGTCACGTTTCTGCAGTTCGGCTCCGATCTGGATAAGGCCACACAGGATCAAATCACACGCGGGGAAAAGGTTGTTGAGATCCTCAAGCAGGCGCAGTTTTCACCACTTTCACTTGCCAAGCAGGTCATGATCATTTATGTCGGTGTTGGTGGACTTTTGGATGATGTCCCCTCAGAGTCGATTAAGAAGTTCGAGGATGGATTTTATAAGTTTATTGCGACAAAATATCCGGCGATCGAAAACACGATTGATACAACGGGAGACCTTTCTACGGAGAACGCGGATCTTTTGATGAAGGCAGCTCAGGAATTCAAACAGGCATTTTTAAAGAAATAATCTATGTCGCAGCAATTAAGACAATTGAAGAGCCGTATCCGTTCCATTGAGGGCACCTGGAAGGTCACCCGTGCTATGGAAATGGTGTCGATGTCAAAATTCAAGGCGAGCATGACGCCTTTGGATATGGGGCGAAAATATTTTCGTAAGGCCGAGGCGCTTTTTTCGAATCTTTTCGAGGCCGAGGGAGATTCAGGGTCGCCATTTTTAATGCCCAGAACAGGGAAAGGGGCTATAGGACTTTTGGTTGTCACTACAGATGCGGGTCTTTGCGGGCCCTATAATCATCAGGCGACCGATATTGCAGAGAAATTTATTAAGGAGCATCCTGATCGTCCTGTGAAGCTCTATGTTTATGGTCGTAAGGGGCAGACGCATTTTAAGAAGCGGGGGCTACCGGTTGAAAAAGGATTTCCCGCGCTTCATGGACGTCCGGTGGGGAATTTTCATGCGATGATGTTGAACGCTTTGGTCGAGGCTTATGAAAAAGAGCAGATTGAAGAAGTTTATGTTGTGTATACATGTTTTCATAATGCCATGCGGCGTGATCCGACGGTAAAGAAATTTCTTCCTATTGAACCGGCGAAGGGGAAGGAACAAGATGTGATTATTGAGGCAGGTCGGGAAGGCATTTTGCCGGAGATTATCCCGATGTATCTTTCGTGTCAGTTGCGGCTTATGATTTTGGAGTCATTGGCCTCCGAGCATTCAGCCCGTATGGTTGCGATGAAGGGGGCGAAGGATAATGCCAAGGAGTTAATGGGGGATCTTGTTTTATTGCGCAATAAGATGCGTCAGACGATGATCACCCGAGAAGTTATTGAGATTATTTCATCTGCAGAAGCATTGAAAGGATAATGTTATGGCCCAAGGAACAATTATTCAGGTTGTCGGCCCCAGCGTGGACATCAAGTTCGATCACGATGAGGCGCCAAGTCTATTAAATGCCGTTAAGGTTGAATATCCTGATAAAGGGATCGACTTGTCTTTGGAGGTTGCTCAGCAGATTGGGAATAATACGATTCGTTGTATTGCCCTTGGTGCGACAGATGGTCTGGTGCGTGGCATGAAGGCTACGGATACCGGTTTTCCTGTGCGCGTTCCTGTGGGGCCTCAGACGTTGGGGCGCATTTTTAACGTGCTGGGAAAGCCCATTGATGGGCTTGGACCAGTCGCAGAACCGGAAAAGACGCTTCCTATTCATCGTGAGGCTCCGAGTTTTGAAGAACAGCTGGCGATTACACAGATTCTTCCAACGGGAATAAAGGTTTTGGATTTGTTGGCGCCGCTGCCCAAGGGGGGGAAGATCGGTCTTTTTGGTGGTGCGGGTGTTGGTAAGACTGTTGTTGTTATGGAATTGATCCGCACGATCGCTGCAGAACACGGTGGTGTTTCTGTATTCGCAGGTGTTGGTGAGCGCACAAGAGAAGGCAACGAGCTCTTTTTGGAATTAAATGCTTCTGGTGTTATGAAAAAGACTGCGCTTGTTTTTGGGCAGATGAATGAACCGCCGGGTGCTCGTTTTCGTGTCGGGATGTCGGCGCTTACGATGGCCGAGTATTTCCGTGATACAGAGAGGAAGGATGTCCTTCTTTTTATTGATAATGTATTTCGTTTTGTTCAGGCAGGGTCAGAAGTTTCTACGCTTTTGGGGCGCATGCCTTCAGCCGTCGGGTATCAGCCATCTTTGGCGACAGAGGTAGCTCAGATAGAGGAGCGTATCGCAACGACCCGTCAAGGTTCGATTACTTCTGTTCAGGCGGTTTATGTTCCTGCCGATGACCTGACAGACCCGGCTCCAGCGACTGTTTTCGCGCATTTGGATGCCAAGATTGTGCTTTCGCGTCAGATTGCGGAACTCGGTCTTTATCCGGCTGTTGATCCTTTGGACTCGACGTCTAAGATGCTTGACCCTCTGATCATTGGTGATGATCATTATCAGGTGGCTCTTCATGTACAGAAAGTTTTGCAGCGTTATAAGGATTTACGGGATATCATTTCGATTCTGGGTATTGACGAGCTTTCCGAGGAAGATAAGCTCATTGTTTACCGTGCCAGAAAGATCCAGCGCTTTTTCTCCCAACCTATGTTTGTAGCTGAGGCGTTTACCGGTTTCAAGGGGCGGTATGTCAAGATTGAGGATACGATCAAGGGGTTCAAGATGATCCTTGAGGGAAAACTTGATGATCTTCCTGAGCAGGCGTTTTATATGGTTGGCACTATTGAAGAAGCGATCGAAAAGGGGAAGGGCTTAAAGAGGGAAGACGCAAAATAAAGCAGGGTTTTAATTTTTATGTCAAAAAAGCTTATGTTATCAGTGATGACCCCGGAACGTGTACTTTTTGAAGGGGAGATCACCTATCTTTCTGTTCCAGGTGGCGCAGGGTTTATGGGTATTCTTGTTGACCATGCGCCTCTTATCTCCTCACTTAAAGCCGGGCCCTTTGAAGTCCGTCCGGTCTCCGAAAAAACCCTGCGATTCTCGACCACCCGAAAAGGTTTCTTTGAGATTTCGGCTAATCAAGCGACAATCCTTCTGGATGCTGCTGATTCTTTGGCGCTTTCCATGCCGAAAAAGACATCATAACCTGGCCTCTTTTAATTAGCAGCTTGACAATTATCATAAAGTTGGGTACTCTTTTTACTAGAAAAACTAGAAAAATAGGAGACTGCTATGGCAAATGAAAAACCTCTGACAACTGGTGAAATCGCAGATCTTTGCCATATTCATCTGCGGACTGTTCTTCAGTGGATCCATGATGGCAAACTGAAGGCCTATCGCACGCCAGGCAATCATAGTCGTGTGAAGATTGAGGATTTTATTTCATTCTTGAAACAATACAATATGCCTATTCCTGAGAATTTTGAGTCGCGCGGGGATAGTCGTAAGATTCTCATTGTTGATGATGATATTAATATGGTCAATAGCATTAAAAGGATACTGCGCAAGGAACAGGCTTTTGAGATTGATGTGGCCTATGATGGATTTGAGGCGGGAATTAAGCTCCTTCTTTTTAAGCCTGCTCTTGTTATCCTTGATATGAAAATGCCCGGAATGAATGGTTTTGAGGTAGCTCAGAAGATCAAGCGTTCCGCTAATTGTCAAAATACGAAGATCATTGGCGTGTCGGCGTATTTTGATGAAGCTGATAAAGAAAAGCTCCTTAAAATGGGCGTTGATTTTTGTTTGGATAAGCCTTTCAACACGACTGTCCTTTTGGATCAGGTCAAGTCGCTTTTAGCTGCGGCCTAGTTTCTGTTCTTATTTTTTGAAGGAGACAGCATGAAAGATGTCCTGAGGCGCATTTTTCCTGGTTTCTTCTTTTTTCTTTTCCTTTCTTTGTTTTCTCAAGAGGCCTTCTCTCAGGACCTTCCAATACAATCGTCGCATAAAATTCTGTTAATCCATAGTTATCATTCAGAGTATAGTTGGGTAAAAGATATCACAAGGGGGGTTCAGGCTGCTTTAAATGAACAAGAAGTCTCTTTAGATATTTTTTATATGGATACCAAGCGCTATACGTCTCAAGAATGGATGGTTGAGATGGGTAAAAAAGCCCGTGAGAAAATTTCTGAGGTTAAGCCTGATGTGGTGATTGTGTCAGATGATAATGCGCAGGCGTTTGTGACACGTCACTATCTTAACAAGAGGCCATTTTTTGTTTTTTGTGGTGTTAACGGCGATCCTGAGGACTATGGATTTCCCGCAGATAATGTTTCAGGGGTTCTTGAGCGGCCTTTCATTAATCAGTCTCTAGCGCTTTTACGTGAAATTGTCCCTTCTGTAAAAAATATTGCTGTTATGAGCGATTCTGGTGAGACATCTGTAGGTGCTTTGAGGCATATAGAAGAAAACATCAAAAATATTATTGTGAAGGATTATAAGATTGTTGAAGTTTTTTCTCTTTGGAAAAAACGAATTATGGAGTTTAACCATAAGGTCGATGCTTTGGTCTTTTATACATACCATACGATTAAGAAAGCTTCGAATTTACCGAGCTTGGCGCCAGGGGAAGTGATGGATTGGACGCGGGAAAACATAAAAATTCCTTCTGTAGGGTTACTTGACTTTGCTATTCAGGACGGGGTTTTATGCGGTGTTGTGGAGTCTGGTTATGAGCATGGTTTTGAGGCTGGACAGATCGCTTTACGGATTATTGGAGGGGAGAAGCCAACAGGAATACCGATCAAGACAGCAGAAAAAGGGATAAGCATGGTCAATCTTAAGACAGCGCGTGCTTTAGGGATCACGATCTCTGACGAAGTCTTGAAATTAGTGGATGTGGTGATTGATGAGAAATAAGGTCATTTCATTCTTATGTCTTTTCCTGGTTGTTCTGCTTCCTGCTGGACACGCTGAGGATGGGCCACGGTTTGTTTATCGTATTGGCATTTTGTCGCTGAAACCATTGGATCAGGCTCGATTACAGTGGGTTCCCTTAAGACATTATTTGAAAGATAGAGTGCCGAATGCTGATTTTGAAGTTATTCCCATGGATTTTTACGAGCTTGAAAAAGCAGTTCGTGCCAATGAGCTTGATTTTGTCTTAACCAATCCTGCGCAGTATTATGATTTGAATGAAAAGTTTGGCATTGACCGTATTGCAACCATGGAGGTTTATTATGGTTCAATGCGTTCATCTCTTTCTGGCGGCGTTATTTTTGTGAGGACAAATAATGAACTAGTTCGCTCCTGGAGCGATCTTAAGGGTAAGAGATTTGCTACAATCCACGAGAACTCTTTTGAGGCATGGCTTGCTGTGTGGCGGGAATTAAAAGATAGAGGTATTCAGCCATTTCGTGATTTTAGTTCTTTGCGATTCGTGGGGACTCCCGAACAGGTGGTGGAAGATGTGATCAATGGCCGCGTAGATGCTGGTTCCGTAGCGATTGGCGATCTGGAGCAAATGGCATCAAAAGGTAAGATTGATTTGAAGGATGTTTACGTTATTCGGGATCCGTCAGTGTCTGAGTTGGGACAGGAAAACCCTTCCGTATTATATAGTACGCGTTTTTATCCTCAATGGCCTATGGCCCGGACAGGCCGCATTACTGAAAAGCTTTCCAAGGAGGTTCTGATCGCGCTATTAGAAATGGCCGAAGATGATCTTGCTGCTGTTATGGGGAATTGTGCTGGATGGACAATTCCTTTGAGTTATATGCCAGTGGCCGCATGTTTGCGTGAAATCAGTTACGGGTCATTCCGTAATTACGGCAAGATGAGTGAGAAGGAGTTCTTGCGACTTTATCAATGGAGGATTCTTGGTGTTGTGACCTTCCTAATCTTGACGTTGGGAGTAGTGTTTTATGTCTTGCGCTTGAATCGCAGACTGTTGCTCTCAAAAAGAAGACTCGAGGAAGAAATTAAAGCTAAGGACAAGATCGAGTCAGAACTCCGTCGTAATGAGACGGCGTTAAAGAATATGGTCATGGATCTTGCTCAGACGTATGATAGCCTTCAATCGGTTCGGGATCAGCTTTTACAAAGCGATAAGCTGGCTGCACTTGGCCAGCTGGCAGCCGGTGTTGCGCACGAACTTAATAATCCTCTCGGGTTTATTTCTAATAATATTGTTCTTCTTCGTGAATATTGGGATAAGTTGAAAGAGATTTTGTCTTTGTATGGCGGGTTATTTGTGGCTCTTGAAGAGGGAGCGCCGGATATGGTGAGTAAGGCTCTTCAGGATATTGATGCGAAGGCAGCGGAATATGACATGGATTATCTTATGGAGGATGCCAAAAATATTTATACGGAATCTTTGGAAGGGCTCGAAAGGATGCAGCGTATTATTAGAGATTTAAAGACATTTGCCCGTGATGAGCGCGCTGTTCATTCTGATGAGGATATTTGTCAGATCATGGATAGTATTTTAGGGATTGTTCATAATGAAATTAAATATAAAACAGTGTTAAAGAAGGAATACGCTTCGGACTTGCCTTTGGTGTCCTGTAATAAACAACAGATCGGTCAGGTCTTTATTAATATACTTTTAAATGCTGTTCAGGCTATTGAGAAGCACGGTGAAATTCGTATACGGATTTATTTTGATGGGGGAATGGTTAAGGTGGATATTGAGGATACAGGCACTGGAATTCCGGAACAGAACCTGAAGAAAGTATTTGAGCCTTTCTTTAGTACCAAAGAGGTGGGACAGGGGACTGGTTTGGGATTAAGCATTAGTTATGATATTGTTCAGAAACATGGTGGGACGATTTCTGTTGTGAGTAAAGTTGGTCAGGGAACAACTTTTACCATCGCGTTGCCATTGTCTGGAAAGGCATAGGAATATTTCTTAAAGTTTTCTGTAAACAAAAAGCCCTTTGCGGTTAAGCAAAGGGCTTTTTGGCCTTTGATCGTTTAGTTGGCGTTAACTTTTGAGAAGCTTCTTCGCCTTTGCGTCATCGACATCCGTAATAAAAGGAATGCCAGTTTCTGCTTCTGTCTCCCGGTTTCCGGAGTAGATCTCGTTGCGTGTGATCGCCTTGAGCGAGAACTTTCTCGATCCGGCCATGAATTGTTGTAACCCCGCAGCGAGTTTATCCGCGAGCGTCCAGACCGCGATCGCACCGTAGGGGATCTCCTTCATGGCTTCTTTTCCAACTTTTCTTTCCACGTCGTAATATCCCGCAAAGATCTCTTCGGGATGTGTCCCGCCGATCTCGGTAATGGCGTTGGGGAGTTTTTCCCAGTGGCCATGGACAGCGGCTTTCCGTTCCGGATGGAGTACGCCTTCGATATTTGAACCCAGATACCCTGGGATCATGACCGAGCGGCCCATGCAGATGAGTTTCGTAAACGGAGCGCCAAGTGCGAGCGCCTTGTAGATATGATCTTCACGCGCAAGGCCGCCAGCAAACGCCATATCAACGACCTTCTTACCTTTTTTGGCGAGGATCGTTGCGTATTCATGGGCTTTTGAATGAAGGAGTATGGATGGGACCCCCCAATGTTCCATCATATTCCAGGGGCTCATGCCTGTGCCGCCACCAGAACCGTCGATCGTCAGGAGATCAAGCTTGGCATCGGTCGCATATTTGATGGCCATGGCTAAGGGTTCCATGCCATAAGATCCTGTCTTGAGCGAAATGCGCTTGAACCCGATCTTTCTTAGATATTTTACCGCATCCATGAAGTTCTTTTCTACCTTGGCTTCTGAATTGAGGTCTGTGTACCCTAGACGGCTGTGGCGGGCGATCGTCTTGATGGCACCGGCTTTGAACGCAGCCTGGACCTGGGGCAGGGTTGGGTCAGGATCAACCACATAACCGCGCTTCTTCAAGAAGATGGCGTAATCAAGATTGTCGACCTGGATCTCACCACCAATAACTTTGGCGCCCTGGCCCCACTTAAGTTCAATCATGACCTTGTTGCCGTATTTATTGATGACATATTCGGCTACGCCATTACGCGTATCCTCAACGTTCATTTGAACAATGATGGCACCGTAGCCGTCATAATATTTCAGGTAATTATTGATACGTCGATCAAGTTCAGGGGCGACCTTGATCTTGCCATTTTCAATGACCGCGGCTTTGTCGATGCCGACGACGTTCTCGCCAATGACGATGGGGAAGCCCACGAGAGCAGCGCCGATCGCGAAAGAATCCCAATACCTGGCAGCGACAAAGGTGGAACCCAAGGCGCCGGTCATGATCGGAATGCGACATTTGGTTTTGATTGTTTGGCCGAATTCGGTTTCTATATTGACATTAGGGAAGATGCAGTCATCTGCAGAG
Organism: Candidatus Omnitrophota bacterium; assembly: GCA_015228785.1. Taxonomy (GTDB): domain Bacteria; phylum Omnitrophota; class Gorgyraeia; order Zapsychrales; family Fredricksoniimonadaceae; genus JAAYZZ01. The sequence continues at coordinate 27,201 of JADGCU010000015.1, read as the reverse complement.
TTTGTAAGTCCTTTGGGAAGACCATTGGCACCGTATACATATCCCTGGATGCGCAGTGAGTTGTAGGAAACGCCTTCTTGTGATGTGTTTGCGCTGCCGGATGTGATATATCCGAAATCACGCGGGTAAAGCATTTTGCGACCCTTGAGGCTGGATAGCCAGGTTTCGCATCTTCCTGTGCAGTCAGCTCGGCAGAGGGTGCAGAGACCTGATTCGCAGGGGTTGCCACGGTTGACAGAACCAATGGCATCGTTCGTACGATCGGGACGTGACATAGAGCATCTCCTTTGTTAGTGTTTTTCCGCGTCATTGCGGATCCTCTCTACGTCAATGCAGAGAGAACAAGGCAGTGTATAATTTATGGAATTCTAAGCTAGTATCGAATTTTAGTCAATATTGGATAATCTAGAGATTGACGTGTTGATGAAGGCTTCTGTTTCGTCTTTAAAAAGAGAATATATATATCTGGTTGCCTCGGCGGAATCTTTATAATATAATCTTCGCCTTATGTCTAAGACACAGCACGCCTGTCAGCAAGCATCGTCAATAAAGAATCCTCCCGGGAAGATTTTTTGTCCCTTTTCGGGATCGCATAAGGTCTATGTCTCTGGCAAAATCCATTCTAAGGTGCGTGTTCCTTTTCGTGAGGTGAGTCTTTCGGAAGGGAAAGAAAAACTCCGTCTTTATGATTGTTCGGGTCCGTACTCAGAGGACAACACGCCGATTGATTTAGAAGCAGGATTGCCTCCGCTGGCTTTTCGTTCTGGCCAAGGGACGAATCAGATGATGGCAGCGAGAAAAGGCAAGGTGACGCCAGAGGTCGAGTTTGTCGCGATCCGTGAAGGGTTAAAGCCGGACTTTGTTCGTAAAGAAGTGGCTCAGGGTCGGGTGATCATTCCTGCAAATGTGAGGCATCCTGAAGCAGAGCCTATGGCTATTGGTCGGAATTTCTTGGTCAAGATCAATGCCAATATCGGTAATTCTGCGATGTCTTCATCGATCGAAGAGGAACTTGAGAAGATGCTGTGGTCCATTCGCTGGGGTGCGGATACGGTGATGGATCTCTCGACGGGGAAGAATATTCATAAAACGCGTGAGCGGATCATTCGTAATTGTCCTGTTCCTGTTGGGACGGTTCCGATTTATCAGGCTTTAGAAAAAGTTGGCGGTAAGGTTGTGGATTTGACGTGGGAGGCTTATCGCGACACGTTGATCGAACAATGTGAGCAGGGTGTTGACTATTTTACAGTTCACGCAGGTGTTCTGCGTCGATTTATTCCCGTTGCTAAGAAACGTATGACAGGTATTGTCTCACGTGGCGGATCGATCCTGGCTAAGTGGATGCAGATTCATAAGAAAGAAAACTTTCTTTATACGCATTTTGAGGAGATCTGCGAAATTTTGAAAGAGTATGATGTGTCTTTTTCTTTAGGAGATGGTCTTCGTCCCGGATCAACCCATGACGCTAATGACAAGGCCCAGTTTGGAGAGCTTGAGGTTTTGGGCAAGCTGACGAAGATCGCTTGGAAACATGATGTTCAGGTCATGATCGAGGGCCCTGGGCATGTGCCTCTTAACAAGATCAAAGAAAATATGGATCTGCAATTGACCCTTTGTCATGGAGCGCCATTTTATACCCTTGGGCCTTTGGTGGTTGATGTCGGTGCAGGGTATGATCATGTGACCTCAGCGATCGGCGCCGCCATGATAGGCTGGCTGGGGACGGCCATGCTCTGTTACGTGACGCCCAAGGAGCATTTGGCGCTTCCTAACAGGCAGGATGTGAAGGAGGGCATTATTGTTCATAAAATTGCGGCGCTCGCCGCAGATCTTGCCAAAGGCCACCCTATGGCAATAGCCTGGAACGATGCTATGTCCAGGGCGCGTTTTAATTTTCGTTGGGAGGACCAGTATCGCCTGGCCCTTGACCCTGATCAAGCTCGTCGATATCGAGAAGAATCCTTTCCTAAAGAAGCCACTTCCGACCGTTGTTGTACCATGTGCGGTCCGGATTTCTGCGCTATGAAGATTTCTCAAGAGATATAAAAGAAAGCATTCCTTGCGCGTAACGACAGGGAAGTGGATTGTTTTTCTTTACCGATTTTTATGCAAGCGCAGAAATGGGAAGGATGCGCAAGATATTTATCTGGCATTCTTCGAGCTGCCGGAGCATGTCACGGCGGAATTCTTGAGACTCTTCAGCGATTTTGGGGATAAGGGTTCGGTAATATTCCACGCCATCGATAAGATTCTTACGGAATTCTTCGATCGTGGCGTCTTCTTTTTTGTCAGAAGTTCTTTCCTTGACCAGTTTCTCAAATTGTTCGATATTAAGTTTGAGTTCCTTGATGAACATATGCGGGCGGTTCTTGAAAGGCATGATGTTCATGCGGCCGTAAATATGGTCGATCATTTCTTTGAGGCTTGCGGGACGATTGAAATAGGCGATGTTAGGGCCTGGGCAGACAGCTGGCGAATTGGCATTCTTTTTCCCAAGATGTTCATTGAGGTAAACACCATGGCCGAGCTCGGCGCAGATACAGGCCTTGGCTGTGACCTTGGCGACCTGTTTATCATACTCAGCCTTGGGGAGCCCCATGGCCTTCAGGGCGCTTAATTTGAGGCTTTGATACGTTCGTGAGGCGGTGCAGATAGGGTGCTTGGTGAATTCTGTGTTATTCGCGATATGCCCCAGGAGACAAGGGCTTCCGGGATGGCCTTCGTTAATGAGAATACATTTTTTGATTTCGCTTAAAGAATTTCTTAAGTTATTAAAGGCGACGTTCATGGGAGAAACATCGCTTAAGAAGATATCCTGTTCTCCTGCGGCCGCAAGTTTCTCCAGTGTATCTTTATCGATCTGGACCGCTTCTGGGACCAGAAGGAAGGGGGAGCCCCACCCCGTTGACACAACATCATAATAGCGTTTTAGAAAAACATCTTCGTTGAGGGTGCCGATACCGCCTTGGGCCGTGAGGCGAAAAACAGGTGTCTTTTCTGGAAGGATGGCGTTCTTAAGTTTTAGGGCTTCCAGATACATCGCTCCAAGCTGGTCGATCAGCTCTTGTTTTTTTTGTTTGAATTCTTCGAGGATCGGTCCCATCAGGTTGCCGCTTCCGGCAAATGCGTGGCCGCCGCAGTTTAGGCCTGATTCAACGCGGAATTCCGAAATCCAGATGCCTTTTTTGACAAGAAATTTTCCTTGTGTGATGGCGGAGCGGTAATCGCTGACCTTTAGGATGACTTCTTTCTTGAATGTGCCTGCTGCATCAGCATAAAAATCTTTGAATTCTTCAATGTAGGAGTAAAGCTTACGGTTGAATCCGGCTGAGAGGACTATGGCTGATGTGAGCGTGCTCTGGGCATAGCCGCGAAGCGCTGAAAGGGCATCTGAATATTCGTCTGGAAGCTGAGTGCCGTCCTTGGCGTAATTAAGACGGTCCAATTTGGTCATGATGTTAACATCAATTCGTCCAGTAACGATTTGTTGGCGAAGATCTGATTGGAGAGCTGTTTTTTCAATTGGATCTTGGGTCTTTAACATCTTATGATAAAGGATCTTGAGGGGGGATTCATTAGGGAGAAATTCGAAATATTTTGTAATCTCACTGCCGACCGTGAAAGCGGTTTTCTTTAGATCCTCAACCTGTTTTGTGACAATTTTGTCAACGAGGTTGAGATATGCGGTGATCCGGCGTGCACGCCAGTCTTCGGAATGTTTTTCAATAGGCTCGTAGGGTTCGTTGTAGCGTTTGGCATAGAATTTACGAACGTCTTCAATAAGGGTATCATCAACAAGGGAAATGACAGAGGATATCCCGTAGCGGGCAACCCGGATGGGGGAATCGATTGTGAATCCAGTCCCCATGACAGGGATGTGGAATGTATGGGGCGATTGTATTTGGCTCATTTTATTTACCTCAATTTACGACACTTTATCGTAAAAGCAAGTAATTTTTATTCATATATTTATATAAATATTTGCCGACGGGTTATTTTTATATTAGAATGTTTTCCTTATTGGAGTTATTTATGTCAGATTCCTGTCAAAGAATATTACAGAACGCTTTAAGTGATGAGCCTTTGTCAAAGACGGACGCCCTTGGCGTTCTTTCTTCTGATGGAGTTGATCTCTTAATATTAGTCGCAGCCGCCTATCAGATCCGACATAAATATTTCTCTAAAGAAGTCACGGTCCACATTTTGAATAATGTTCAGAATGGGCTTTGTTCGGAAGATTGTCAGTATTGTGCGCAATCGACATCTTCGAGTGCGCGGATCGAGCAGTATCCGATGAAGTCAGATGCCGAGATCATGGCAGAGGCCAAGGCTGCCTGGGAGCAGGGGGCGCATCGATATTGTATGGTTTTTTCTGGTGCGGGGCCATCAGATGAGCGTATTGATCATTTGTCGCAGATCATTCGGGAGATCAAAAAGAATTGGCCTCTTGAGGTTTGTGTGTCGCCAGGAGTTATTACATCGGATCAGGCAAAGAAATTGAAAGCGGCAGGTCTCGATCGGTTGAATCACAATCTCAATACATCGGAGCGGCACTATAAGAAGATTTGTACAACACACAGTTATTCGGATCGTCTTGCGACGTTGCGGGCGGCCAAGAGCAACGATTTGGCGATCTGCTCAGGTGTCATTATTGGGATGGGAGAAACAGCAGACGATGTTTTTCAGATGGCGCTTATTCATCGTGATATTCAGACTGATTCTATTCCTGTTAATTTCTTGATTCCTATTCCAGGCATTGCTCTGAAGACGTTAAATGGGCTTACGCCTGAATATTGCCTTCGGGTATTATGTTTGTTTCGTTTGATGAATCCGCGTGCTGAAATCCGTATGGCAGCCGGGAGGGAGATCCACTTGCGGGCGCTTGAGCCTTTGGGGCTGTATGTGGCCAATTCTCTTTTTCTTCAGGGATATTTGAATGCGCGAGGCTCTTCGAATCACCATACGTTGCAAATGATCAAAGATCTGGGGTTCTCGATTAAATCTGATGTTAAGATCGATGAAATCTTGTTACGTTCTGACACTCATGAAGAAGCGGATGGCCTTAAAAGTCGGGATGAATTGAGACCTTTTTTAAAGGAGACATGATATGGAGAGCGTTATTATTATCGGGTCAGGTCCAGCAGGGCACACGGCGGCTATTTATACAGCCCGAGCAAGTTTAAATCCTTTGCTGTTTGAAGGGATGATGGCTGGCGGGATTGCGGCGGGAGGGCAGCTGACGACAACGACGGAGATTGAGAATTTTCCAGGATTTCCTGAGGGTATCAGCGGGCCTGAGCTTATGGTGAGAATGCGTGAACAGTCGATGAAGTGCGGGGCGCGAATTAAAACACAGACGGTGGAGCGCCTTGATCTTTCAAAACGTCCTTTTTCTCTGTTTCTGGATAGCGGGGAGACAGTGGAGGCAAGAGCGATTGTTGTCGCAACGGGGGCGACCGCCAGACGCATGAATATTCTGGGAGAAGAAAAATTCTGGCAACGTGGGATCTCGGCGTGTGCGGTATGTGATGGGGCTCTTCCTATCTTTCGCAATAAAGTGTTGGTTGTGGTTGGCGGGGGGGATTCTGCGATCGAGGAAGCGTCGCATTTGACCAAGACGGCGAGTAAGGTTATTTTGATGCACCGTCGGGATGAATTGCGCGCATCCAAGGCCATGCAAAAACGCGCCTTTGATAATCCTAAGATCGAGATTCTTTGGAACACGATTCCTGTTGAAGCAAAGGGTGAGAAATTTCTGTCTTCTTTGAAAATCAAGAATGTAAAGACAGGGGAAGAGTCAGAGATCGCCTCAAGCGGTCTTTTTTATGCGATAGGACATACCCCCAATACCGCCTTTTTGGGCGGGCAGATCGAGTTGGATGATGCGGGGTATGTTAAGACCGTACCTGGATCGACCCTAACAAGTGTCAAAGGTGTTTTTGCCTGTGGGGATGTTCAGGATAAAAGATATCGTCAGGCGATAACATCTGCTGGAAGTGGATGTATGGCGGCCTTGGATGTAGAACATTTTCTTAACGACCACACCTAATATATGACTATTTCTTCAAAAGCCGAGTCTCCCAAGATGTTTGATGCCATATCGGTGCGTTATGACTTTCTGAATCGTTTTTTGTCATTGGGGATGGATGATTATTGGCGGCGGTGTATGGTGCGCTATTTGCCGAAAGGGGAAGATCTTAAGGTTTTGGATATAGGCGCAGGGACAGCACACGTTGCGGTCACTTTGGCTCAGGGTTGTTCGCGGATCACATCGATTATTGGCATTGACTTGTCTGAGGAAATGATGAATATTGGTCGTGAGCGCATTCAACAAGCAGGTTTTTCCTCGAAGATTATTCTAGAGACTGCGGACGCGCAAAAGCTTCCTTTTTCTGAAGAATCGTTTCATGCGGTAACGGCTGGGTTTGCTTTGCGTAATATGCCGGATTTAATGGCCGCCCTTATTGAGAGTTATCGGGTTCTTTTTCCTGGGGGAAAGTTGATTATTTTGGAACTGTCAAGGCCAGAGTCTTTCTTGCTTGCGGTGTTCCATACTTTTTATTTGAAGTGTGTTATCCCTATTTTTATTTCTATTTTTAGTCGGGATGTTAAGGCTTATGAATATCTTGCCACGACAGGGATGGCGTTCCCGTCCGGGGATCGTTTTATGAAGATCATTCATCAGGTTGGGTTTAATAATGTGATGCGTCGGAAACTTTGTTTAGGCGCGATGACGATTTATGTGGCGGAGAAATAAATGGCAAAAAAGAAACCCCGCATTCTTTTGGTGAATGACGATGGCGTGTATGCCGCGGGTATTGCGGCGATGTATCATGAACTTGTTAAGATAGGAGACGTTACGGTTGTGGCGCCGGAATCTGAAAGAAGTTCGATCTCTCAGGCCATTACGCTATATCAGCCGCTGTATCATAAGCGCGTTTCTGTACGGAAGGAATTTTCAGCGCATGCTATGAGTGGAACGCCTGCTGATTGCGTTAAATTTGGTGTTTCTATGATTTTGAAAAAGAAGCCAGATCTGGTTGTTTCTGGGGTGAATGATGGATGTAATGATGGATGCAGTATTTTTTATTCTGGAACGGTTGGGGCAGCCAGGGAGGGCGCCTTGATGGGGATCCCTTCGATCGCTATCTCCCTGGATTCATTTGGAGCAACTTGTTTTCAACACGCAGCTCAAGTTGGTGTTATGATGGCACGGTGGGTCCTTTCACATCGACTTTCTCGGGGGACATTTTTGAATATTAACGTTCCGGATATTGATCTCAAGAAGATTAAGGGCATCCGCTGGACAAGACAGTGCAAGGTCCCGATCCATGGGGAATTTAAGAAGAAAAGGGCTCCTTCAGGAAAGACATATTATTGGTTGACCGGGCGACCACCCGCTGGTAAGAATGAGAGACAGTCAGACAGTTATCTTCTTAAGAAAGGTTATGTTGTTGTTGCTCCCATTCATTGTGATGCGACAGATCATGATTTTTTAAGGTCAGTTAAAGGAAGTATCTTTCTATGATCACACCGGAACAGATCCTGGATGCAAATATTTTAATCGTGGAAGACGAGAAAGTTAATCGTGTTATTTTACGACGCATTCTAACGTCGGGTGGGTTTCACAATATTCGCACTCTTCCTAACGCAACGCGTCTGATTCGTCAGTATGAGGCTTTTCATCCGGATCTTTTGGTCTTGGATCTTCATATGCCCAAGGTTAGCGGTTTTGACGTGATGAATGCGTTAAAGAAGGCTTATCCTGATGATTATCTTCCCATTCTGGTTATTTCAGCAGATAGCGATGACAAGGTCCATTTGCGTGCTTTGTCTTCAGGGGCTAAAGATTTTCTAAACAAGCCGTATGAGCCAGCCAAGGTTCTTCTCCGTTGCCGTAATGTGATTGAAACAAAACTGTTACATGCTGAGGTTCAGAGCAAAAATGTTGATCTTGAGCGGATCGTGCGAGAACGCACTGAAGAACTTCATAAAAGTCGTCTTGAGCTTATTCAACGGTTAGGTTATGCGGCTGAACGCAGGGATACGGATACAGGGGCGCATATTGTTCGCATGAGCCGTTATTGTGAGGCCGTGGCACTGGCGATGGGGATGAGCGCGGAGGAAAGCGAACAAATTCTTAACACCGCTCCTTTACATGACGTGGGAAAGATCGCGATCCCTGATAGTATTCTTCTTAAGCCAGGTCCTTTGACAAAGGATGAGTTTGAAGTTATGAAAACTCATGCGGCGATCGGAGGGGGGATGCTGGCTAATAGTGATTCCGCATTCTTGCGAATGGCGGAGAATATTGCCCGTACGCATCATGAACGTTGGGATGGGAAAGGCTATCCGCAGGGGCTTCATGGCGAAGAAATTCCGATCGCAGGGCGCATTTGTGCGGTGTGCGATGTTTTTGATGCGTTGACTTCTGAGCGTCCTTATAAAAAAGCATGGCCTTTTGATGAGGCGGTTAAAGAGATCAAGAAAATGTCCGGAACTTCTTTTGATTCAGCCGTTGTCGATGCGTTCATCAAGGCGCTTCCTCAAATCAAGGCGATTAATAAAGCAGTCGGTCATGAGCCCTTGCCTCTTTCTAGTCCGGAGTAGGTGATGTTCTCCGACGTCAGACAGGATATCCTACAGGTTTAATCGTCTTGCGGTTTTAAGAAACACGTAATATAATAAACCCCTATTTTAATTTTTCATAGGAGCTCATATGGATCAGCAAAGCGCAAAAGTTATTCTCGATGGCAATACTTATGAATTGCCGGTGATTGTCGGGACAGAGGGGGAAAAGGGGATCGATATTTCGAAGCTTCGCACGCTTACCAATTATGTGACTTTTGATCAAGGGTTTGGCAATACCTCCAATTGTAAGAGTGCGATCACTTATCTCGATGGGGAGGCGGGAATATTGCGTTATCGTGGATATCCTATTGAACAACTGGCAGAGCATGCAGGCTTTGTTGAGATCGCTTACCTTCTGATTTATGGGGATCTTCCGACAGCTGAGCAGTTCAAGAACTTTTCAGAAACATTTACAGAGCATTCAACCCTCCATGAGGATATGAAACATTTATTTGATGGGTTTCCGACCAGGGCTCATCCTATGGCGATCTTGGCCTCTGTTGTTTGTGCTTTATCAACTTATTATCCTGGGATAGATTCGGCGGCTCTTTCAACAGAGGAATTTGACAGGGTTGCGGTTCAGCTTATGTCCAAGATCCGGACGATTGCCGCGTTTGCTTATAAGAAATCGATTGGCGAGCCGTTTGTTTATCCTCGGCATGATCTTGAATATGTCCCTAACTTTTTGAATATGATGTTCTCTAATCCCTCGAGACCTTATAAAATTTATGATGAAGTTTCGAAGGCTCTCAAGGTCCTTTTGATCCTTCATGCTGATCATGAGCAGAACTGTTCCACGTCGACCGTTCGCTTGGTCGGGAGTGCGCATTCTAATCTCTTTGCTTCTGTATCGGCTGGAATTTGTGCCTTATGGGGACCTTTACATGGTGGCGCCAATGAGGCGGTTATTGAAATGCTCGAAGCAATTCAAAAAGAAGATAGCAACGTTGATAAATGTCTTGAAATGGCTAAGGACAAGACGAATCCGTTTCGTCTTATGGGCATTGGTCATCGTGTGTACAAAAGTTATGATCCGCGTGCCAAGATTATTAAGGAATGTGCACATGATATTCTACAAAAGCTCGGCATCAATGATCCGCTTCTTGATATCGCTTTGAAAGTAGAAAAGAAAGTGTTGGCGGACTCGTATTTTGTTGACCGCAATCTTTATCCGAATGTAGATTTTTATAGTGGCATCATTTATAAGGCTTTGGGCATTCCCAGGAACATGTTTACGGTGATGTTTGCTATCGGTCGTATGCCGGGCTGGATCGCCCATTGGAAAGAGATGATGGATAATCCGGGAAGAAAGATCGGTCGTCCAAGACAAATCTATGTGGGGCACAATAAGCGGGATTATTTGTCGATCAATAAGCGGTAACAGGGAATTCTTAACGAGTGATCAGAAAGCAGTTGTTGTTAAAGGAGTTTATAGTGATCTCATATCGTGACAATGCAGGATTTGACAAGGATGCGGCCGTCGTTTGTTTAACCGTTGAACAGGTTAAGGCGTCCACGTTTCCTAAACAGATTCTAGGCGACATTAAGAAATTGGTTCTCGCGGGTCAGTTCGAAGGTAATAAAGGGGAGGTCTTTCCGATTATTATTGGCAAGAAGATCATTCTTTTATTAGGTCTTGGGAAAGAAAAAGATCTCACCATGACGGCTCTGCGCGTTTATTTACGCCGGGCTTTTCTTTCAGGAAACCTTAAGAAAGCCAAGACTATCGAAGTGCTTCTTTCAAAAGATAATGCAGAGGTCGCTTGTGCTGCTGTTGAAGCCGCAACGATCGGCGTTTATGCGTGGAAGAAATATATTACCCCCAAGAAGGATGACAAAACAGTCCAGAAGAAGGATTATGTTTTTGTCACGACTTTTGGGAAGGCCTGTGTTCTGGCAGTGAAGATTGCTGAAAGTGTTAATTTTGCGCGTGATCTTGTTAATGATAACGCTGATGTTGTTACCGCAGAATATCTGGAGAAACAGGTTCGTACTTTGGTGCGCGGCGAAAAGAATATCTCTCTTGAGATTCTAGACCGCGCAAAATTGAAAGCTAAGAAGTTGGGCCTGTTGCTTGCTGTGAACCAGGGAAGCAGCAAAGAGCCGCGTGTTGTTGTCGTCAAGTATACGGGAGCCGGGAAGAGCGTTCCTTATACGGCGCTTGTTGGCAAGGGGTTGACGTATGACACGGGTGGATTGAATCTTAAGCCATCGGGAAGCATGGAGACGATGCGTGAGGATATGAGTGGTGCTGCGGCTGTCTGGGCAACACTGAAGGCGGTTTTGGCACTTAAGCCTAAGAAGAATTTGATCTTTGCGGCTGGAATGGTAGAGAATGCGATTGATGCGAATTCATATAAGCCTGGGGATGTTATCGTTGGTTACTCAGGAAAGTCGGTTGAGATCGGAAATACCGATGCTGAAGGACGTCTTGTTTTGGCTGATGTTCTTGCGTATGTGATCAAGAATTATAAACCTGCGCGTGTGATTGATATTGCGACACTGACCGGTGCCTGTGTTGTGGCGTTGGGGCATGATTATGCAGGTATCCTGGGGAACAATGATGATCTTATTAAAGCGCTTTTAAAGAGCGCTCAACAGACAGATGATCGTGCCTGGCAGCTTCCGATGTATTCTGAATATAAAGATGCACTTAAGTCTAAGATCGCGGACATTAAAAATATCAGCAATGTTCGAGGATCAGCGGGGACAATTTGCGGAGCAGAATTTTTGAAAGCATTCGTTGGGGATACGGCATGGGCCCATATTGATATCGCTGGCACAGCCTTTGTGGATGGTGATTCGCACTGGTATTATGGTCATGGGGCGACAGGGTATGGTGTTCGTTTGTTAACGGATTATATTGTGAACAATTGATATGAACTATCGTTTAGAAGCAGACAGTTTTGGCCAGATCAAGGTTCCGTCGGACAAGTATTACGGCGCCCAGACGGCCCGCTCGATCCAGAATTTCAAGATCGGGGGGGAGAGTTTTCCTTTGGATTTTATTTATGCCTTGGCTCTTGTTAAAAAAGCAGCAGCTTGTACAAACAGGGAGCTTGGTGTCCTAGACGGGAAAAAGTCGCAGGCGATCATTCAGGCAGCGGATGAGGTTGTTTCCGGGAAGTTTGATGGCCATTTCCCCCTTGTCATTTGGCAGACGGGAAGTGGCACCCAGACCAACATGAATATGAACGAGGTTTTGGCTAATCGCGCCTCTGAAATTCTGGGAGGGGAGCTGGGGCTGAAATCACTTGTTCATCCTAATGACGCTGTAAATAAGGGGCAATCTTCTAACGATATTTTTCCAACAGCGATGCATGTGGCCGCGGCCGTGGCCGTTCATGAAAAATTGATTCCATCGTTGCGTTCATTGTATGGGATATTTTTAGAAAAAACTGAGGCGTTTAAGGATATTGTGAAGATCGGCCGGACACACTTGATGGATGCGACACCGCTAACCTTGGGGCAGGAATTTTCTGGTTATGCGCAGCAGCTCGCTAACGCGGTCGATCGACTGGAGGCAACAATGCCACGGCTGCTTCAGTTGGCTATTGGTGGGACAGCCGTCGGGACTGGGCTTAATACCCATAAAGATTTCGCGAAAGTTGCGACAAAGCATATTTCTTCTGAAACGGGCCTGGTATTTCGTCAGGCGGATAATACCTTTGAGGCGATGGCCGCGCACGATGCCATGGTTGAATTGAGCGGCGCATTAAAGACGGTAGCCGCGTCTCTGATGAAGATCGCCAATGACATTCGCTGGCTTTCATCTGGGCCTCGTTCTGGGATCGGCGAGATTTTGATTCCGGAGAACGAGCCGGGTAGTTCGATTATGCCCGGGAAGGTCAATCCCACACAGTGTGAGGCCATGACCATGGTTTGTGCTCAAGTGATGGGCTATGATGTTGCAGTCACCATTGCGGGAGCGTCCGGTAATTTTGAACTTAATGTGTATAAGCCGGTTATTATTTATAATGTTCTTCATTCCATAAGGTTGTTGACAGATGCGTGCGAAAGTTTCCGGATTAATTGTATTGTTGGTATTGAGGCGAATATGCCCAGGATCAAGGAACATGTGGATCGTTCTTTGATGTTGGTGACTGCTTTGACCGGGCATATCGGTTACGATAAGGCCGCAGAAGTTGCAAAAAAAGCGCATAAGGAAAATACAACCCTTAAGGAGGCGGCGCTTGCTTTAGGATTCGTGAAGGGGGAAGATTTCGACAGAATCGTTCGGCCTCAGGATATGACGCATCCGTATTGATGTTACGGGTGACAAAAAACCCCGTGATTTTTTATTAACGAAGGGGTAAAATTATTTGGTGGAGATATTATGACAAGATCAGCTAAGAAAATTAAGAAGGTTAAGAAATTGATAGAACGTCGTGGAGCGTTGCGCGCGGAACGTGTTGTGGCGATCCGTCATCGTTTGCATCAGTCAGTTTTAAAGAGAACCGAGGAATCATGGAGTTTGTCGAGCACGCATAATATGAGTTTGACGGGTCTTCTTTTTTCGAGTGAAATTCCTTACGCTGTGGGAGATATTTTAGAGGTGAGCGTAACGCTTTCCGTTATAGTCGATATTTTTCAGGGATTTGGCGAGGTGACGCGCGTTGATGAGAAATCAGGCAGATGCTATGAAATCGCTGTTCGGTTTGTTCAACTGAAGACGCCAACTCGTAATGCTGCGTCTCATATGTAAAAGACGCAATGATTTTATAATGAAATAAGAAAGCCGTTCGAGAGAACGGCTTTTTTCTTTTATAGGAAGAATAAAAGTAAGAAGAATCGATTAATTAAGAATTTTGTAAAATTTGTCAAGATTAGTATATAAGAAATATGATTATTTATTATTTATAAATATCCATAAAATAATATATTTCATGGTGTTATAAGATTTAGTAATAGCGTTTTCTCTCGATCCTTTCTTCATTCCCTTATATTTATAATATGTAAAGTATACTTCATTTGGTGGGAGTTCGTTGAATCAAAGGGGCAGGGAATGTTCAAAGAAACAATTCATAGGCTTATTTCTTTCGTGACGCTTGTGGCATTCGTGTGCTCAAGCGTTCCGTCTTCCTATGCCCAACTTGCGTCTGCTGGCAGTTTTTCAGGAGGCAGTGTTGTTCTGCCTGTTCCTGGGACCATGGTGTTACTAAGTCCGAGCGTTGCGCCGCTTCTTCTTAAAGGGATTAAGATTGATACGAAGAATCCGTTTCGGATGGACTTTATTCTGGACACTGGTGATGGTACATCGGACCCTGCGGGCTTAAAGGATGATGCCGCCCGGCTCATTAAGTATTTTCTTGCTAGTCTCACTACTCCCGAGAATGATCTTTGGGTTAATCTTTCGCCCTATGAAAAAGACAGGATGGTCGCGGAGAAGTTTGGTCAGACAACAATGGGGCAAGACCTGCTTGCCCAGGATTATATTCTTAAACAGCTTGTTTCTTCTTTAATGTATCCCGAGAGGGATTTGGGCCGTAGGTTTTGGAATGAACTTTATGCAAAAGCTGGCAAGCTTTACGGAACCACGGAAATCCCTGTTGATACCTTTCATAAGGTGTGGATTGTCCCTAGTAAGGCTGAGATTTTTGTTCGAGGGGAAGTGGCGTTTGTTGTTTCAACACATTTAAAAGTTATGCTGGAGAGCGATTATCTTGCTTTGAAAGAGAACGGTCAGGAAGGTGCTCGGGACGCGGAGAAGATTAGCGATGTTTCCTCATCGATCATGCGTTCTTTAATTCTACCTGAGATTGAAAAAGAGGTTAATGAAGGCGAGTCCTTTGCCAATTTGAGGCAAATATTTTATTCCATGGTTTTGGCTACATGGTTCAAGCGGAATTTGCGTGAGACATTATTAGGGAAAACGTATGTTGAGAAAAACAAGGTTAATGGCATCAAGGCGGATGATTTGGCTGCAAAAGAAAAGATTTATCAGCAGTATCTTAAGGCGGTTAAGGTAGGAGTCTTTAATTTTATCAAAGAAGAGTACGATGATAATTCGAAAGAGGTTGTTCCCCGAAAGTATTTTTCAGGAGGATATGATTATAATCCCGATATTGTGAAGGGACGTCGTGTTTCAGAAAAAGCAATGATGATAGGTGCCGGTGAGGCGGTTACCGGAAAGACAATAGTTGCTCAGGTATTTAATGTTCCATTAAGAAGTACGGAGGGATGGCGAGAGACTTTGAATGAGAACGGGTTGGGCGCTGAGCCGGAGTTTAAGTCGTTGTCCGCTGATGTTTCGGCGCCTGATGCGTTGTTGGCCGTTATTAGACAGCTTGAGAGAAGCGATGCCGGGGTTATTCGCAAGAGCACGGATGATGATGGCAATACGATTTATTCTGTTTCTGAGAGCGTAAGGCTATCGCCGTCTGGTCAGATCATTGAAAGATTAATTTTGGGGTTGAGTTTTTCGGAAGCGTTAGCAGCTTGTTTTGTTACAACGGATGCGCAGGAAAAGAAAACATCCATTATTGTAGGTTTTGAACAAGATCTTGATTCGCAGCAGCAACAGAAGCTGAAGCAAGAATTGCGTTATACAAGGGGCGGCAGTTTTAACGGGCGAGAATATGGAGAGGGAATGACCTCTGTAGAGGCCGCAAATGAGGTCAGTCGTATCCTTAACGAGTTTGCGATGAATGCGCAACCCACTTCGAATGATGGATTTGTACAGCTACGCCCAGGACTTCATGTGTGGCGTCCCGTGCGTAAGGGAGAAGGCGCTCAAGAGCCGGATGTTATCCATGGCTCTCCGGCCAATTATGCGAAAGTTTCAGATTCTATTATTCAAGGAAGTCGAAAGCCCCGTGTTCTTTTGGTCCAGTCGCACATCACGGGTCTTAATAGTTTTAACCCCCCTTTGGGTTTGTATTATTTAAAATCTTCTCTCAAAAAAGATTCTGATGCGGAAGTTAGGATTCTTGATCTGGGAGTTGGTCCTGAGAAAACAAAGTTGCAAAGAGAGGCTCATTTAAAGAAAGTGATGAGAGAATTTCAGCCAGATATCGTTGGGGTATCTTTTACGACAGCATCTTCTTCCAATGCATTTCGGGCCGCAGATATTGCCAGAGAACTAGACCCCAATGTTATTATTGCGGCAGGTGGCCCTCACCCTAGTGCTGTTAATAATCTTAATATGTTAAAGGAATCAAATTTTGATATTAGTTTCCGTCAAGAAGGGGAAAGATCGTTTTGTCAATTTGTTAACGCTATTCACCGGTCAGGGGAAAAGGACGAAATATTGGCTGTTAAGGGATTCAGTATTAAATATCCAGGTGAAATATTTGATACCGGAAATCCGGATGTGCTGACCGATATTGATGCTTTACCTTTTCCTGCAATTCCGCCTGCGGAAATGGCGCGTTATGATGTGTGGATTGTGAATCCTGCCAATAAAGCAGTTCCTATTTTGACAACAAGAGGATGCCCTTTTGGCTGTACCTTCTGTTCCAAGGGCGTTTTTGGAAGGTCCTTAAGAAAAAGAAGCGCGGAGAATATTGTTGATGAGATCAGGAATTATTATCGTCAAGGGCAGAGAAATTTTTCATTTATTGATGATGGTATTAGCTCTGATCGAAAATGGCTGTTGAATCTTTGTAAGGCTATCCAGGATGCTGGTCTGGATATTAGATGGCGGGCTTCTATTCGGACAAATACGATGAATCCAGAATTACTTCGCGCTATGAAGAGATCGGGGTGCATTGGTGTAGCCTTTGGTATTGAGAGTGGTTCTCAGCGGATATTGGATACAGTGATCGGCAAAGGAACGGATATCGCTACCAATCGGAAAGCGATCCAGATGGCCAAAGAGGCGGGCATTGAGGAGGTGAGGCTATTTATTATGGTTGGGCTTCCGGGTGAGACGGAATGGGACGTGAGACAAACGATTAAATTTGTCCAAGAAACCGATCCTACCAACATTGGTCTTTCTGTTGCGGTTCCCATGCCTGGTTCGAAGTGGGGGAATAATTTGGCACAGTATGGAACGACGATTTTGGGAAAGGCGGATGATTTTTATCCTTATCGTAAGACAGGGGCCAGCGGACAATATACCAAAGATTTGCCTCCTATTGTCCACAGAACCGAGGAGTTGGATCGCGACAGGATTGCCCATATGTATGAGATTATGCGGGATGAATTAGCTGAGTATATGTTTGAACCGGAGGGGGTCAAATCCAAGTTTATTTCCTCAGAGTTAGCGTATGGGGTTGAGATGCTCAAAGAAATCGGACTTGGAGACCTTTTGAATCGTTATGATCTCACACCTCTCAACGCAGGAGAGAAGCTTGCCCCTATGGCAGAACTTATTAGGAGGGTGAATTATCCGCGTTGGCGCGGACTTAATCGTGCGGCCAGCATGGTTGGTCAACAGCTGGATGCTGAAGGTTCGGAGAACTTTGATCGTGAGAATATTCTAGGGCTTATTGTTATGTACCTTTTATCCTTGGCACTTGACGCGGAGCTTGATGATAACGAGATCATGCAAATGGCGGTTAATGGAGCGGAAACGCAAAATCCTCTATTGGTTCAGATTGGAAGTGTTGCTGAGATCGCACACGCAGCATATTTGTTGGTCGAAGGAAGGCTTTCGAGGGAACAGTATAAGAAATTTGTGGATACTAACATAAAGGTCGTCAATATCCCTCAGCTTAATTCTATAGCAAAGCGACTTAAGAATTTAGCCCGTTCCATGAGTCGGGATGATCTTGTGAGTCTTCTTAAAGAGGCGGATGATTCGAAAACTGTGAATGGTGAAGATCTTGTCCTCATGGATTCATCTGAGCTTCTTGATCCTGGACAGCAGGAAGCTGTGATGCTGCTCAAGCCTCCGACAACGGTAGGGTCTGATGGAAAGTTTAATTTACCTCTTATTGGTGCGATTTTAGACAGAATTGAGAGTTTTGGATGCGATGTGGCCGGCCTGCGGGTCTTGGGAGGCGCCTATTATCAGAAACATCCGGATAAGTTACAGGAATTCTATAGCGACGCTTACAAGGGATATCAAAACGGCATTAGAGATCCGAAGACTATAAGACGGATTAGGGAAATTTATGATACTCCTGATTTTGAAAGAACGTTTAAGGCCCCTTTTAGCCAGACTCCGATTATTCCAGCGATCGAGTTGGTCACAAAATATGGACTGACCGATGAGGACGTGGATCAATTATGGGCGCCGTCAAGATTTTCGATCAGTATTCCGGATTTTGAAAGGCGTTATGGCATAAAAGTCCGCATTGTTGAGGGGAAAGAAGCTGTTAGTGTGGAGAATGGCGAGATCGCCGTTCCCCGGGAGATGATCATTGTCGAGAGCGGGGTTCAGAAGATCAACTGGTATGAAAAAAAGCTGCCTTATGGCGTGAATAAAGTGGCTATTTCTACCAGTGTTTTTCCTGTTGTTCATCCGCGTGTCAATAATGGTCAGCCGGTCATTATCGTGAATGGTTATGTGCCGGGATTGTTCAGGGCCTTTGATAGTCCTGAAGAGAAAAGAACGATTGCTCTATTGGTCAGGCCTAAGGCCGGCTCAGGCGTTTCTTTAAAGGCATTGAGGGAAGACCTGGTGGGGGATGAGAATATGCCGGATCGAAATTCGGTAGGTACTCTTCGTCGGGATGCGGTGGAAGGCATATTGCCGGTACCAGAGGTACAGCGTCCGGGGTTAAGAGGGGTCACGAATTTGGTTCATTTGAGCGCGGGCCCGCTGGAGGCTTTAAAGGAAAAGGTTCTTGTTTTTGAACAGCCTTATACGTCGACAGTATTTGGCCAGAAACTTTTGGAAAGCGGGTATTCGGCAGGGCAAATAAAATATTTATTTTCAAATCCGAGAGTGAGGTCGCTTAAGGATGGCGTTCTCAAGGAAGAGACGCTTTTTGGTCTTACAAATAAGAAAACTAATGAAGAAGCTTTAGAGACGATCAAAAAGTATTTCCCTCCGTATCGCACTGAGGATCCTTCAGCCACGCCTTCCGTCTCGTTTGATCAGCATCAGAAGATCATTGATGCACAACCTTCTCTAATGGCTAATCGGTTAAAGGCCGCTCAAGTACGTTCGCCTTCTGAGAGTTTGACCCATATTGATCAATTAAAGAAGGAAGAGAACAGGGTAAATGATCGGGTTGGGGAGGAATTAATAAAGGCAGGTGAAATAGCGGTTATTATTGGCGCTGGAGGGGAAGGTGGTCGCTTGGTTGGGTATGAAGTAGATGATCCGACATTACGCGATAAAGTTCATAGTACATCCTTGCGGTTAACCATTCAGGGAAAGGATGTTGAGGCGAATCTTGCTGAAATCCGAGTGGCGCATATTAAAGGGATATGTCAGGGGGATGACCAGCAAAGGGGTATCCCCGTCTTGGTGATGGGAAATGATAAAAATGTATCTCATATTGAACAGTTGTGGAAGAAGAACGGTTTTTATGGTCTTCCTTCGGGAGATGTCAGTTTTTACAGTCAGAACGGGATCTATCGTTTTAACCCTTCTAAAAAGGATATTTTGGTTTCAGGTAAGGTCATTAAAGAACTTGAGAAAGTTCATAATCAGAAGATTGAATATGGGTTGATCCCACAGGGAACCAGATTTGATCCGGAGAAGGCCGTCGATGAGATCATGGCCAGGAATGGGTCAGTGGGCGATCCATTTAGAACGGATGATGGTGTTATTAGCACGAAACCTGTTGGGCATTTGGAAATGTTGATTCAGCCGTTTTTAAATGGCAGGTTGGCTTATTTGGCCGAGCGTGGGTGTAAGGTCCTTGTGATTCCTAACGGTGATGACATGGGTTTTCGAATTGATCAACGGAGGCTGGGCCATTTTTATCGTTCTGGGAAACAAATGATGACGACATTGGTTGAAAGAGAGGAGGGCCAGGAAGGCGGGTTTTTATTTGATGTTGATTTGGAGAGTAATGGGCAGTTTAAGCCGCAGATCCTTGAGAAGGATAATGTTCCAGCGGGCTTTGATTTTTCGCAGATTCGCTATATCAGCACTAATCAAAACTATTTCAATCTGGAAGGCCTGTTTGAATTCTTTCTTGGCGGTGGAAGTTTGCAGGAGAATTTGAAGCGATATTTCTTGCTCAGTCAACAGGAGAGGCTTGAGCTTGTGAATAGGAAGGTTTCTTCCCTGCGTTTTAATTTTGCTGTAAAACCTGTTCGGGTGGGAACAGATTTAACTCATCCTGATCGCCAGATTCCTATTATGAGCGCCGCCGCTCAGGTTGAACGATTGATTGGGGATATGTCACGACTGCTCACCACGGAACACCTCGTTGTTCCACGGAGTGAATTTTCACCGATCAAAACAAAAGCTGATGAGCAAGTAGCGGCGAGGATGATTGAGCAGAGGGTTCATAATGGTGTTCCGTATGCTTTTAGGTCAGGAGAGTGGAAGTCGTCGGAGCCTGCGATGACCAAAGATGTCGGCGGTATTGATTTGAATCCCAAATATTTAGATTTGTTGATACAGGGTAACAGGTTAAATGTAAAAGGCAATCAGGAGAATGCGGATCCCCTTCAAACAGATGGATTTTCGCCTATTATTCTGAAGATTATGCCAGTGGATATTTCTTCCATTCTAAGTAAGAGTTAATTCTTGATGTAACAGATTGCGCAAGGTACAAGTTTGGGGCAATAGATTGGTGAGCCCTTTTTGTGCTCTGGAATTATTGGCCGGGGTGCTGGAAGTGATCAGGCTTATAGATCTAAAGAAGATTGTAATTTCCACGATGCCGAAAAATATTTCAAAGTAGCCAAATAGGGTGTGCTTTGAGGGGGCATTTTAAGTTATGGGATTCTTATTTGGTTTTAAACTCGGCCACGAGTTTTTGCACCACGTCCTTCGCATCCCCGAAGATCATGCGCGTATTGTCGTAATAGAACAATTCGTTTTCGATCCCCGCAAAACCAGCAGCCATAGAACGCTTGATCACAAACACGGTCTTGGCCTTGAAGGTTTCGATGATCGGCATGCCGTAAATGGGGGAGGTCTTGTCGTGTAACGCCGCCGGGTTTACGGTGTCGTTGGCGCCGATCACGATGCAGACATCCACATTCTCCATGGTGGGATTAATATGTTCCATTTCAAGGAGTTTGTCGTAAGGGATGTTGGCCTCGGCCAAAAGGACATTCATGTGCCCTGGCATGCGCCCAGCGACCGGATGGATCGCATAGCGGACCTCAGCCCCGTTTTTCTCTAATTGTTCATCAAGTTCCCGGACAGCATGCTGCGCTTGGGCGACTGCCAGGCCATAGCCAGGGGTAATGACAACCGAACGCGCAGCTTCCAGGATCAGAAAAGCGTCGGGAATGGTTAATGATTTAGCTTCTTTTTTCTCACCCGCTGCGGCTTTCTTAATTGCAGCTCCGAAGGCTCCAAAAAGAACATTTCCTAATGAGCGGTTCATGGCCTTACACATAATGATGGAAAGAATGATCCCGTTGGCGCCCACAAGTGCGCCCACAACGATGAGAAGCGTGTTGTTGATGACAAAACCTGTCGTGCAAGCGACAACACCTGAATAACTGTTAAGGACTGAGATCACGACCGGCATATCAGCTCCCCCGATGGGGATCACCATGAATATCCCGAACAGTGCGGAGAGAGCAAGAAAGACGTAAAAAAGGTCGATCCGGACAGGATTCATTAGGAATAATACACCGGATACAAGAATGCCAAGCAGAATGAGTCCATTGATCCACTGCTGGCCAGGGAATGTGATGGGCCGTCCAGGCATCCGTTCGCTGAGCTTGGCCCAGGCGATGAGGGATCCCGTGAAGGTCAGGGCGCCGAGCACGATGGAAACATAAAGCGTAAAAGCCTCAACGCCGCCGATCGAGAAAATGAAAGCGCTGTGCTTTTTTTCATAATGGACCCAGTCTACAAAGACGCTGGCCAAAGCGCCGCATCCATGGAGAAGGGCCACCATTTCCGGCATTTGTGTCATGGCTGCTTTTACGGCGACTAAGGCGCCAAGCCCTGATCCGATCGCAAGCCCCAGGAGAATCCACTGCCAGCCAATAATATGATGACCCGCCAGTGTCGCAACGACCGCCAAAAGCATGCCGAGCGCAGAAAGCTGATTGCCGCGACGGGCTGTTTCTGGAGAGCCAAGGAATTTGAGACCAAAGGCAAACAGGACAGACGCCAGGATGTAAACTAAGGGAACAAGAGAAGCCATGTTCATTGTCAGGAGCCCTTCTTTTTAAACATTTTTAGCATGCGTTCTGTGACCATGTAGCCACCGATGACGTTAAAAGCGGCGAGCGCGACGGCAGATGTTCCCAGGATGATCGTGAAGGGGGACTCGGCCTCTACACCGGCTGCGATCAAGGCGCCTACAATGATAATGCCGCAGATCGCATTGGCCTCTGACATGAGCGGCGTGTGGAGAAGCGGCGGTACGCGGCTGATCAAGGCAAAGCCTAGAAAGATAGAGAGCGCAAGAATGAAAAGTTGTGAGATAAGGGCTTCGTTCATAAGCCTCCTTGTTATTTCAATTTCTCATTAACGATCTTCCCGCCGTGGGTGATGAGGCATCCCTTGATGATCTCATCTTCCTGGGCAAGGTGAAAACTGTTTGAATCTTTATTCCAGAAATGTTCAATAAAGTTGGCAAAATTTGCGGTGAGCATATCGCTGGCATTAACGGCAACATGGGAAGGCAGATTCCCCAGGCCAATAACATTGACCCCGTTAATAATGACTTCCTTATTAAGCTCTGCGCCTTCCACGTTTCCGCCAGTCTCAATAGCCAGGTCAACGACAATGCTTCCTGGTTTCATGCGTGCGATCATGTCCTTTGTGACAATGATCGGCGCTTTGCGGCCAAATATCTGCGCTGTTGTGATGACAATATCTGAATAGCCGCATACTTTAGCCATGCCTTCGCGTTGTTTGGCGAGTTGTTCGGGGGTTAAGGCCTTGGCATACCCGTCTTTGGTCTGTCCTGTTTCCCCAAGATCGATCTCAATAAATTTTGCACCCAGCGACTGAACTTGTTCTTTAACGACAGGACGAGTATCAAAGGCTTCGACCCGAGCGCCTAAGCGCTTTGCTGTCGCAATGGCCTGAAGTCCGGCGACGCCGGCGCCGATAATAAAGACGCGGGAAGGGGAGATCGTGCCAGCGGGTGTCATCATCATAGGGAGGATCTTGGTGATCCGCTCGGAAGCCAGGACGACCGCGACATACCCCGCAAGATTGGCCTGAGAACTTAAGGCGTCCATTTTCTGGGCGATCGTTGTGCGCGGGATCATTTCAAGTGAAACGGCTGAAACGCCTTGTTGGGCGAGTGAGTTGATCAGATCTTTTTCATTGAAGGGATCAAGGAAGCTTATATGGATCGCGCCGCTTTTGATCTTGTTGATATCTTCTGCCGCAGGTTTGCGGACGCGCAGGATCATGTCAGCGGTCTTGAGGACTTCATCGCGGGAGACAATTCGTGCGCCAGCCTGGATGTAGTCATCATTTGTATAGTGAAGTGCTGTTCCCAGGCTGTCTTCGATCAAAAGAGTGGCGCCTTTTTTAACGAGGCGAGCAGTGCCTTGCGGTGTCATGGGAATCCGGCTTTCGCCAGAAAAGATATCTTTGACAGCACCGATGATCATGGGAGCTCCTTATAATTTAAAGAAAGATGTTTTGTGAATAGAGTACCAGAGCAGAATTGAAAGTCAAGGCAGAGGATGGAGAACGTAAAAGCGTCAAACAGGTGATAAGTCTTGACACCTGCGTCTCAAACGGGAAAATACAAGACATGGGCGTGAGCGAGCATACTGCAGTTGTTCGGGAGTTGAAAGGGCAGAGGGTGGGGATTGAGCTTGTTCGCGCAGAACTCCCGTTGTCTTTTCGATCCAAGAGCGTATTATCAATAGGCAGCGTTTCTAAGGTTATTGTTGAGGTGGATTGTCAAGGTCGAGACATGAAGCCAGGTGATCATGTGATCGTTCTTTTAGAAGAGCAGCGTCGGATCGGATGGTCGGTCTTTTGGGTTTCCGTTGTTCCGATTCTTGTTTTTGGGCTTTTCTATAATGCTTTTTATTTTCTAACTAAGGATTTTAGGATTGCGGTAATAGGGGCGGGGGTACTTATTTTTCCGTATTATTCATTCTTGTGGCTTTTGCGGGATGATTGGAGCAGGACATTTATTTTTCGTCTTAAATAGTAAGGAGAGTTGATGAAAGTCGCGATTATTTTTCATAGTATTTGCGGGAATACCTACCTGATGGCCAGGGCTTTTGAGGAGGGATTAAGAGCCAAGGGGCAAGATGTTGGGCTGTACAGGGTTGCTGATCTTGATTGGACTTCGCAGCTAGATATTCCGCAGAAAACAGAGGAGAATCTCAAGGCGATGATGGCGCTCCCTCAGGCCACTCCTGAGTCAGTTTCTGATGCGGATCTTATTGTTTTAGGGTCTCCGACTCATTTTGGTAATGTGAGTGCAGAGATGAAGGCGTTCATGGATTCCACGGGGGGCCTTTGGTTTCACGGGAAACTCACTGGTAAGATGTGTGCGGCATTTGCTTCTGCGGGGAATACTGAAGGAGGAGGGGATCTTTGCTTGCAGGCGATCCATACGTATGCAAAATATATGGGAATGGCCTCTGTCCCTGTGCCTGTGACTCTTGTTTCCGGCGAGAACTGGCCGGCATTGGGGATCATTCAATATTCCAACGGCAAGTATGCTGAGGCGCTTGATCAACGAACTGAGCGAGCAATCAAGAATTATTGCGTGTTTCTTTTAAAAATATGTATAAAATAAAGTTGATTGTAGAAATTAAGGATATTATTAAGTTCAAATAATTTTACGAGGTGTGTTGATGCCATCCCCCAAGCCTGATCAGCGCAAATTACCCCGTTATGTGACGGATGTAAAAGTCAATTTCGTTCTTCCTTATGAGATCCGGGCGGAGGTTGATTTTGGGATCGAGCTGGATCCCAAAGAAAAACATCTCCAGAAATACGTCGGGTTTTCCAGAAACATTTCGGCTCAAGGACTTTGTTTTGAGTCTAATGTGGAGATAAAAGCAGGGACATTGCTTTGGCTTGAGCTGCATCTTCCAGATACGGCTCAGATCATTTTTATGCACGGGGAAGCTCGTTGGACACAGGTTATCACCGTCACACCGCAAACACCGAAAACTTTTTTGACTGGCGTCCAGATCAGGATCGTTGACGGAATTGATGTTGAGCAAACTGTTTATTTTGATCAAAAATATCACGTGATGTGGAGCGAGCTTTTGGAGCGTGTCCTGGGCGGTTTTGCAAAGGCCCATAAAAAGAAAGTCTAGCTTCACGGTTCGTTAAAGGTTTTCATGGTTGGCCATCCTGCCCGTTTTTATCACAGTCTTACGAACAAAGCTGTTCAGTGCTACCTTTGTCCTCGTCAGTGCGTTTTGAAACCAGGGGACAGGGGCTATTGTTTTGCTCGCCGTAACGATCATGGGCAGCTTGTGTTGACTACCTATGGGCTGAGCTCTGGATTTGCGGTTGACCCTATAGAGAAGAAGCCCCTTCATCATTTTCTGCCAGGGACTCAAATTCTATCTTTTGGGACGATTGGTTGTAATCTCGGTTGTCGATTCTGTCAGAATTGGAGGATTTCAAAGCCGAAGAATGCGCAAGCGTTGGGGGTTGAGGCCTCACCCCTGGAGATCGCTCGCAAGGCGCTGGAGTTAGGCGTGCCTTCTGTAGCTTTTACCTACAATGAACCCATCGTGTCCACCGAGTTTGTTATTGATACAGCCAAAGAATGTCAGACGTTGGGCATTAAGACGGTTGCTGTGACGGCAGGATATATTTCTGATCAAGCGCGTTTAGAGTTTTTTGAACATATTGATGCAGCCAATGTGGACTTAAAGGCATTTTCTCATGATTTTTATGCGCGTCTTTGCAATGGGTCGCTTGCACCGGTCCTCGATACCCTTCTTTATATCAAGCACAAAACAGATGTCTGGCTTGAGATCACTAATTTGGTTATTCCGGATGAGAACAATGACATGAAAATCTTTAAAGAAATGGCTCGTTGGATTAAGGCTGAATTGGGGAAGGATGTGCCTCTTCACGTGAGCGCCTTTCATCCTGATCATCAGATGATGAATACCCCCAGAACCGGCGTGGATATTCTTCAAGAAGCGCGTCAGATCGCTTTGGATGAGGGCTTGTTATATGTTTATACGGGCAATGTGAGTGATGAGGAAGGCGGATCTACATGTTGTCCAGCCTGTAAGAAGTGTGTTATTAAAAGGGCTGGCTTTAAGATAATGGAATATCATATAAAGAAATCTAAATGCGAATATTGTCAGGCGACCATAGCGGGAGTTTTTTCATGACAGGGAAGCCTGTTCTTTTGGTTTTGAGAGGAATTATAAGAAATGATGAGGGAAGATATCTTTTGATGAAGCGTTCGCGGAATTCGTTGAGTTGGCCTGGATATTGGGAATTTCCTGGTGGAAAGGTCAATCCTGGAGAAGCTCATGAAGCGGCTTTTATTCGTGAAATGATGGAAGAAACAGGTTTTTCTGTGAGGCCGGCGAAGCTTTTTGCGGAGTTTGAATGGGAGCGGGCTCATGATATTGTGCTTTATCGGATTTTTATCGCAGGAAATATTTCTGGGGAGTTTAAGATCAGTGAGGAGCATGATGATTTTGGCTGGTTCTTGTCAGAAGAAATGAAGGAACTTAACGTGTCTTCGCCTTTGCTACAGATCATTAAAAAATTATAGAAGGATTTTATGCGCCTTATTAGCTGGAATGTGAATGGTATTCGTGCTGTTCAAAAGAAGGGATTTCTGGATTGGTTTAAGACAGAGAATCCGGATATTTTGTGCCTTCAGGAAATCAAGGCCGAGCGTGAGCAGCTGGACGAAGAGTTAAGGAATGTCCCGGGGTATCACTCATTTTGGTGTTCCGCTCAGAAGAAAGGCTACAGCGGCGTTGCTGTTTATGCGAAAGAAAAACCTTGCTCCGTTGAGTATGGGCTTGGCAATAAGGAATTTGATTCCGAAGGACGGACCATCATTGCTGATTTTGATCGTTTTGTTCTTTTTAATATCTATTTTCCTAATGGCGGGGCTGGGAATAAGCGCGTGCCATTCAAGATGGCATTTTATGACTTTTTCTTCAAGAAGGCGGAAGAGTTGCGTAAGAAGGGGCGGCATATCATTGTTTGCGGGGATGTAAATACAGCGCATGAAGAGATCGATCTGGCCAGACCCAAAGAGAATCAGAAAAACACAGGATTTTTGCCTGACGAGCGAGCGTGGGTCACGAAATTTATTCAGGCTGGCTATGCGGATACATTTAGGCAATTGAATAAGGAGGGAGGACATTACAGCTGGTGGGATTATAAGACGGGGGCGCGGGCTCGGAATGTGGGCTGGAGGATCGATTATTTCTTTGTTAGCCAGGCATTTTTGCCTTATGTGAAAAAGGCCTTTATTTTAAAGAACGTTATGGGATCGGATCATTGTCCTGTGGGGATCGAGGCGAATTGATCCTCATGGTTGAAAAAGCACTCTGAATTATAATGATTTTTTATTCCTTGGTGTCTGCCGCCGGGAAATGTAT
>JADGCU010000059.1 GCA_015228785.1 Candidatus Omnitrophota bacterium | reverse complement strand
TCTTTGGCAATGACGGGTCAACGGTCTGGAACCTTGAAGAATTGAAAAAAGAGTGCCCGGGATTTATTCATCATGATGTGGACATCCGGGACTTTAAAGCGGTTGCCCAGGTTTTCTCAACGTATGGCAAGGATATTGATCTGGTGATCCATAGCGCGGCCCAGCCCAGTCATGACTGGGCGGCACGCGAGCCGTTCACTGATTTTGGTGTCAATGCGACGGGGACTCTTAATCTTCTCGAGGCCACACGTTCGCATTGCCCTGAGGCTGTTTTTATTTTCACATCGACCAATAAAGTCTACGGCGATGCGCCTAATCGTCTTCCTCTCATCGAAGGCGAGACGCGCTGGGAGATTGACAAGACGCATCCGTATTTTCAGCATGGTATTGATGAAACCATGTCGATTGATCAGTGTACGCATTCTCTGTTTGGCGCCTCCAAAGTCGCGGCCGATATCCTCGTCCAGGAATATGGAAGATATTTTGGGATGAAGACAGGATCTTTTCGTGGTGGATGCCTGACAGGTCCTCGCCATTCTGGCGCTGAGCTACATGGATTTTTGGCGTATCTTATGAAATGTGCAGTCACAGGACGCGAATACAAAATTTTTGGTTATAAGGGGAAACAGGTTCGGGATAATATCCACAGTTATGATCTGGTGAATTCTTTCTATCATTTTTATCAGGCCCCTCGTTGTGGCGAGGTCTATAACATGGGCGGGAGCCGCTTTAGCAATTGCTCGATCCTTGAGGCTATCACACTGTGCGAAGAGATCTCGGGAAAGAAAATAAAGACCGCGTACGTGGATACGAACCGTGTGGGGGATCACATGTGGTGGATCAGTGATGTGTCCAAGTTCCAGTCCCATTATCCGGCCTGGACGCTGACGAAGAATATGCGGGATATCCTGCGTGAGATTTACGATTACAATAAGGAACGTTGGCTAAATGAGGCTTCAGAGGCTTCGGGGACACATACCGGTACGTGTCCCCAGAGTCCTCAGAGTCCTAATAAGGAACGCGGGGTCGCGGAATAAGGAGGCTTATGGCGTCTCAAGATGCGTCATCACTAGCACCGGAGAAGATATACAGAAATCGGTTCGAGGGCGCGCACGAATATCGGCGGAAGCTCTGGCAGATCCTGTGCGCGGATTTCTTTCAGAAGTTTATCTCTCCTGAGGCGACGGTCCTTGATGTTGCGGCGGGACACTGTGAATTTATCAATGCGATCAAAGCCGCGAAGCGGATCGCTGTTGATATTAACCCGGATACAGCCAAATTCGCAGAGTCGGGTGTTGTGGTTGAGCTTACGGCCTCTTGTGATATGAAGAATGTTGCGAGTAGTTCTGTGGATGTTGTTTTTATGTCTAATCTTCTGGAGCATCTCACGAAAGAAAAGATCGTGAAGACAGTGGAGGAATGTCATCGGGTCTTGAAGACGGGCGGGATGATCTTGATCCTTCAGCCTAATATTCGTTTTGCTTATAGGGATTATTGGATGTTCTTTGATCACATAACGCCGATCGATGATCGCGCGCTTGTGGAGGTTCTTCAATTACATGGGTTTTTGATCCAGGAAGCTATCCCTCGATTCCTCCCGTATACGGCCCAGGGCCGGTCGCAGAGGAGTTTATGGTGTGTTCGTCTTTATTTGAGGATGCCGATCCTGTGGAAGTTTTTTGGCGGGCAATGTTTTATTCGGGCGCAGAAATAATTGTAGTTGTGATCATTTTTTATTTTGAGGGTTTTTGATGAACGTCCTTCTCGTTAATCCGTCACAAAGTGCCCTTTACGGCAAGATAGGGTCGATCAATCAGCCGCATATGGGTCTGGCGTGTATTGGGGCTGTTCTGGAGAAAGAGGGATGTCAGGTTTCTTTGATAGATATTGATTTTGACAGGATCAGTGATGAGAGTCTTACGGAAATTGTGTGCTCCCGGAAGATCGATCTTGTGGGGCTTACGGCCACAACGCCTGTTGTTAAAAGTGCTATTCAGGTCGCCAATGTCGTTAAGAAGGCGAGTTCGGCGGTGAAGGTCATGATCGGGGGTATTCATGCCACGATCATGCCAGAGACTCTTGCTGCGGAACCATCGATTGATTTTATTATATGTGGAGAGGGCGAGGCAACGGTTCGAGATCTGGTTCAATCGCTCCAGACCGGAGGGGATCCTGCGCATGTGGCAGGGCTCTTTTATAGAAAAGGAGATCAAGTCGTCAAGACTGCTCCTAGGCTTTTGATCCAGGATCTGGATGCGCTTCCTTTTCCCGCGAGGCATCTGTTTTCATCCCGGCAGTACTCCTATCCAGATACGCTCTATTCTCCGGCCTTTGCCATTCATACCAGTCGGGGTTGTCCGGGAAAATGTACTTTTTGTCAGGCGCAGAATTTTTATGGGCACAAGATCCGTTTTCGTTCGGCGCAGTCTGTGGCTGATGAAGTGGAGATCCTCATTAAGGACTTTAAAGCAAAAGAGATCCATGTGTGGGATGATAATTTTGCTGCGCATAAGGAAAGAGTTTTTCTCATTCGAGATGAAATAAAGAAGCGTAAACTTTCTCCGGTCTTCTCATTTACTGCAGGGATTAGAGTCGATACCGCGTGTGATGAGAGGGTGTTAAAGGCGATGCGGGAGATGGGGGGATATGCGATCGCCTTTGGTGTCGAGTCAGGTAATCAGACTGTTTTAAATAATATTGGCAAGGGGATCACGCTGGATCAGGCGCGCAAGGCTGTTCATCTTGCCAAAAAAGTTGGTTTTGAGGTCTGGGGATTTTTTATGCTCGGGTTCCCTGATGAGAGCGAAAAAGAGATGGCTGAAACCATTGCGTTTGCTAAAGAGTTGGATCCGCATATTGCCAAGTTCCACGTGCTCAAGCCCTATCCAGGGTCCCGGATGTATGAGGACATGTTAAAGTTTGGGCTGATCGATGATTTTAATCATGAGAATTACGGGATCCATACGTTTCCAGTTCATCACACCAAATATGTTGGTGGTGCGAAGATTAATGAGATGCAAAAACGTGCGTACAAAGAATTTTATTTAAGGCCATCAACGATGATCAAACAGCTTGGCAGGATCAGATCGGCAAACAGGCTTCTTAATAATTTAAAAGCTGGCGTTGGTATTCTCCGGTTGATTAACTCGTGAGATGATTTTTATTGTTTAGGAAATAAAAGGATCCGGACGATGTCTAAAGATCATATTTTTTTCTCTATTATTGTTCCTGTTCATAATGAAGAGGCCGGGATCGCCCGAACGTGCGAGGCGATCATGGAGCGATTTCAGCAGGAATCCATTGCTGACTATGAGATCCTTCTCGTCAATGACAACAGTTCTGACCGCACTGAGGAGGCCATGCTGCAGCTTTGCGCTAAGCACGGTCTTATTCGGTATGTGAATAATGTCCCGCCGAGAGGATACGGGCTTGCGGTGCGTAAGGGTCTTGAGGAATTCCGTGGGGAGACGGTAGCGATCGTGATGGCTGATCTTTCCGAGTCTCCTGAGGACATTGTGAGGTATTATCGCGAACTGAAGAAAGGCGCTGAATGTGTATTTGGCTCGCGCTTTATGAAGGGCGGCGGTGTTTATGATTATCCCAAACATAAATATGTCCTTAATCGTATAGCCAACTGGTTTATCAAGACACTTTTTCGTTTAGAGCATAACGATATTACCAATGGATTTAAGGCTTACCGCCGGGAGGTGATCGCGGGAATTCAGCCGCTTCTGGCGCATCATTTTAATTTGACGGTTGAGATGCCGCTTAAGGCGATCGTCCGCGGATATCGTTACGTGAAGGTGCCGATCTCCTGGACCAACCGGAAGACCGGGATCTCCAAGCTCAAGATCAAGGAGATGGGGAGCCGCTATCTCTTTATTGTTCTTTATGTGTGGCTCGAAAGGTCGTTTTCTAAAGGGGATTACAAGCGGAAAGTTTAGGGAGCGGGGAGACGAGAGCTGAGAGGCGAGAGACTAGAGCTGAGAGCGAAGAGCAGGGAGCTTAGAGCTGATAGCTGAAAACTACCCCCTCCCGTTCCCTCCCCACAAAGGGGGAGGGTGACAGTTTTGAGGGAACGTTACGGGTACCCCTCCCTCGATGGGAGGGGATGGGGGAGGGTGACCGCAGAGCGTAGAGCATAGAGCGGGGAGCATAGAAAGTTCCCCTCCCCTTGTGGGAGGGGTTAGGGGAGGGGCCGTGAGAAAATCTTTAACCCCAGTTGCCCAGAAATTAAGAAGAGATTCGACTGAGGCCGAAAAGTGTCTTTGGAATGTGCTTCGATCAAAGAGCATGGGTTTCAGATTTCGTAGACAAGCGGTCATTGGTCGTTATATCGTTGATTTTGTGTGTTTTGAAAAAAAATTGGTTGTCGAAGTTGACGGTGGGCAGCACGATCAAAGTCAAGGGGATGTCAGTCGAGATGAATGGCTTCAAGGTCAGGGATTTAAAGTTTTAAGATTTTGGAATAATGAAGTGCTTGAGAATTTGGATGGGGTATTTCAAAAGATCGAAGGATATTTAGAGAGCCCCCCGCTCGTTCCCTCCCCACAAAGGGGGAGGGTGATAGTTTTGAGGGCACGTTACGGGTACCCCTCCCTCGATGGGAGGGGATGGGGGAGGGTGAGCGTAGAGCCGGGAGCTTAGAGCTGATTGCTGAAGGCTGAGTGCTGAGAGCACAGAGATTAGAGATGATAACCTTATGAAAATTTCCATTGTCACGCCTTCGTTCAATCAAGGCGAGTTTATTGAAGAAGCGATCCAAAGCGTGCTGTCTCAGGGGCATCCTGATGTTGAGCATATTATTGTGGATAATTGCTCGACGGATAATACCGCGAAGGTCCTGGCGCGGTATCCGCATCTGAAGGTCATTTGCGAGCCTGATCAGGGGCAGAGCGATGCTCTTAATAAGGGGTTTCGGCTGGCGACAGGGGATGTCATTGGCTGGCTGAATGCCGATGATCGATATTTGCAGCTGTGTTTTTATAATGCCCTTAACGCCTTTGCGGAGCACCAGGCCTATGATGTGGTTTATGGGGATTACCGTCTTGTGGATGCCCAGGGAGAAGTGATACGGATCCGAAAAGAATTGGGGTTTGATCTGTTCATGTTGAAATATCTTCATATTCTCTATATTCCAACGACCACAAGTTTTTTTCGGCGCAGGATTTTTCAGACCTGTCATTTTTTGAATATTGATTATCATTATGCTATGGACTATGAGTTTTTTCTGAGGTTGGCGGAAGGGGGGCATCGTTTTCTTCATGTGCCCAAGGTAATGGCTGATTTTCGTTGGCATGAGGATGCTAAAAGTCAAAAGCAGACCGGGAAGCAGGATGAGGAACGGGAGCGCGCTCTTCTGACGCACGATATGTTTTTGGCAGGGATCCAGGGGCCATTGCGTCCTGTGATGCGATTTATTCTTATGATGATTGCACGCGCCAAGCGAACGGTGCTGAAGCTTTGCCGTGGGGCGTATTAGGAGCAGGGAGCGTAGAGCAAGGAGCTTAGAGCTGAGAGGCGAGAGACTAGAGCTGAGAGCGAAGAGCAGGGAGCTTAGAGCTGAAAGCTGATTGCTGAAAGCTGATAGCTGATAGCTGTCAGCTGCTTACTGAAAGACATATGAAAATCCTACAAATTCATAATCAATATCTCTTTCCCGGCGGGGAGGATTCTGTCGTTAATACAGAGGCGGCCTTGCTTCGCGAGCAGGGGCATGAGGTCGTGCTTTTTTGTAAGGATAATGTCCTCATTGATCAGCGTCCTTTCATGGACAAGGTCAAATTCTTTTGCGGGGAATTTGTTTATTCCAGGAAGATTTATAATGAGCTCACCGATCTTCTAAAGAAAGAACGACCGGATGTTGTTCACGCGCATAATCCTTTTTATATTATGACGCCGGCCGCCTATGAGGCATGTTTTGATCAGGGCATTCCGGTTGTCCAGACGCTTCATAATTACCGTTTTCTGTGTTCTGCCGCGACGTTCTTTCGTGAGGGCAAGGTCTGTGAAGAATGCCTGAAGGGCGGGTATTGGCGGGGGGTTTTGCATCGGTGTTGGCGAGGGTCATTTGTCTCGTCACTTCTTCTGGCCCGTCTTTTGCATGAATATCGTCGACGGAAGATCCTGGACAGGATCAGCCGGTTTATAGTGCTCAGCCAATTCAGTTATGATAAATTTGTTGAGGCGGGCTGGCCGAAGGATCGCATGGTCATCAAGCCGAATTCTTTTGCGATCGATTCCCGCTCATGTGAGGAGAATCGGCAGTCTTTTGTTCTGTTCGCAGGCGCTTTACAGCCGTATAAGGGCGTCACCATGCTGGTGGAGGCCTGGGAGACGCATTTGAAGGGGATCCCCTTAAAGATCATAGGAAGCGGCCCTCTCGAGGAATATGTTCGGGCGCACGCCAAAGGCGATATTGAATTCCTCGGGCAGAAGACAGGGGAGGACGTGATCTGGCATATGCATCGGGCGGCTCTGCTTGTTGTCCCTTCCGAGTGGTATGAAAATTGTCCCCGTGTCGTGATCGAGGCCTACAGCTGCCGGCTCCCTGTTGTGGCGAGCCGCCTGGGAGCCTTGGTTGAAATGGTCCGTGATGGCGAAACAGGTTTGTTGTTTGAGCCTGGTAATGGGGCGGATCTGGCCGAGAAGGTCAGGGAGTTGTTTTCTCTTGTTGATAAGCGTCGCCTTTTTTCAAAACAGGCGAGGGAATGTTTTGACAGCAGTTATGCTCCTGAGCAGGATTATCGAAGGTTGTTTGAAATCTATCGGGGGGTCTTATGATCACCTACGATGTTTTGGATGTTCATGTCTCTGTTGTCAATTTGGAAAAGGCGGCGACCTTATTGCGGTCCATGGCGACGTCTCATCGCAAGGGCTATATCTGTGTGGCCCCGGTGTCAACGATCGTTGACGCCCGGCGGGATCCGGCCTACAGGGCGGTTATCAATGCTGCGGCCATGGTGACACCCGACGGCATGCCGGTGGCTTGGCTCGGCCGGTGTCAGGGGTTTAAGGAGGTGGCGCGCACGTATGGGCCAGACTTGATGCTTCGGGTTTGTAATGAGGGGCGCATTGATGGATTGCGTCATTTTTTCTATGGCGCGACCAAGGAGGTTTGTGATAAATTGGAGCACAATTTAAAGAAGAAATTTCCAGCCTTGATCGTTGTCGGGAAAATGGCGCCGCCTTATATGGAACAGGCTGAGCCCGTGACTCAGGATGAGATACAGGCGATCAATGCGGCCAGGCCTGATATTCTGTGGGTCGGGTTGGGTTCTCCGAAGCAGGATTTCTGGATGAGCCTCAATCGCGAGGCGCTGAATGTGCCGGTCATGGTTGGTATTGGGGCAGCCTTTGATTTTCATTCCGGGGTGAAGCCCCAGGCGCCGGTGTGGATGAGGGTGTGCGGGCTCGAATGGTTGTTTCGTCTGTGCTGTGAGCCTCGTCGGCTGTGGAAGCGGTATCTCAAGGGAAATACGCAATTTATGTATTGGGTGGTTAAAGAGGCCTTGTTCGGGAAATGATCAGTAGAACCCTTTCTTTTCTTATTCGGTTTTCTTATGTCCTTATTGATATTGGGTGTATCTGCGCGAGTATCTTTCTCGCCGCATCCCTGAGGCAGTCGGTCCTTCCTGTCGCGCTTCAGGATCTTTTCTTTGACGTGGGCAATGATTTTCACCTGGTCTTTGTTTTTTGGTTTGTCACAGTCTTGTTTTTTAACGGCGTGAACGGTCTTTATCAGACCCGGAGGGAATCGATCGAGGCCCACGAGATCGGGCAGGTCATGCGCTCGGTCTTCTCAGCGGTCATCACGGTCCTGGCCTTTGTTTATAGCATGAAGATCATCGGGTTTCCCCGGTCAGTTTTTTTGCTGACGGCTGTGTTCACGACCGTGTTCTTTTGTCTCTGGCGGTTTTTCAAGCGCATTTTTGTGAGGTTCCTGGCCGCGCACGGGTACAACAATTTTAATGTGCTCATCATCGGCGCGGGGACAAGCGGGATGATGCTCGCCCAGGAGATCAAGCGGTATCCCGGGATTGGCATGAATGTGGTTGGATTTCTGGATGATGTGAAGACGACGTCTAGCCTGGGGCATGGTCAGAAGGTCCTGGGCACCTTGGCTCAGATGGAAGAGGTGATTCGCAAGAATTTTGTCCAGACGGTCTTTTTTACGGTCCACCCGGCAGGGAATATTTTTTCGGATATGATCGAGACGGCGAAGAACCTGCGGGTCGCGGTCCGGGTCGTGCCGCTCGCCTTTGACAGCGCGGTGGGGGAGATCTTTAAATTCAATATCGGCTACATCCCGGTCCTGGAATATTCGGAGCTTGGGCGCAACCGGATGCAGTATGGCAAGCGTCTGTTTGATCTTCTGCTCGCCGGGGCAGCGCTCGTGTGCCTGCTCCCGTTTTTCCTTCTGATCGCGCTGTGGATCAGGATCGATAGTTCAGGCCCGGCTTTTTATCGGTCCCGCCGTTACGGCCGGGGAGGGCGGATCTTTAAAATGTGGAAGTTCCGCAGTATGGTCGTGGATGCGGAGGAGAGGCTGAAAGGCCTTCGGGATAAAAATGAAGTCGATGGGCCGATCTTTAAGATCCGCGTTGATCCCCGTGTCACCAGCGTCGGGCGTTTCCTCAGGAAATACAGCATCGACGAATTGCCGCAGCTGATGAACGTTCTCACGGGCGACATGAGTTTGGTGGGGCCGCGGCCGTTGCCGCTGGATCAGGTGGAGACCGAGGATTTGAAACAATTGAAACGGTTGGAGGTCCGGCCCGGGATCACGGGACTCTGGCAGGTGCGGGGCCGTAGCGACCTTCCGTTCCATCGGCTTGTGAAATGGGATTCGTGGTACGTGAACAACTGGTCGTTTTTGCTCGACATCAGCATTCTCGTCAAAACGATCCCGGTTGTTATCAAAGGAAAAGGCGCTTATTGAAAGGATTTATGGCAAAGACAAAGAAGGCATTGATCACAGGGATCACGGGGCAGGATGGATCGTATCTGGCGGAATTCCTGCTGAAGAAGGGATATGAGGTGTTTGGCGTTATTCGCCGAGCGAGCTCGTTTAACACGGGCCGCCTGGATCATCTTTATCAGGACCCGCATGAAAAGGGTGTGAATTTGAAATTGATCTACGGGGATCTGGCGGATGCGAGTTCCGTGAGCCGGATCATGCGCGATATCCAGCCGGATGAGGTTTACAATCTGGGGGCGCAGAGTCACGTGCGGGTCAGTTTTGATGTCCCGGAGTACACCGGTGAGATCACGGCCATGGGGACAACGCGGCTCTTGGAGGCCATCCGGGAGACAGGATCCTCAGCAAAATTTTATCAAGCCTCGAGTTCTGAAATGTACGGCAAGGTCCTTGAGGTGCCGCAGAAGGAGACGACGCCTTTTTAT
>JADGCU010000058.1 GCA_015228785.1 Candidatus Omnitrophota bacterium | reverse complement strand
CCTAGGGCTATCCATGTGAATATCGAGATCATGCGGACATTCTCACAGATCCGGGAAATGGTTTTTTCACATAAGGAATTAAGCCGAAAGATCGATGAGATGGAAAAGAAATACGACAAGAACTTTGTTGTTATCTTTGATGCCCTACGCAAACTTCTGACTTCTCCCGGGAAACCTAAGCGCGAAATTGGCTTTCATGCGAAGTATTGATCTTTGAGGTCACAATTTGTGACCTCAAAAAAGGAGCGTTTGATATCACAAATTCTAATATCAAGATAGATGCGTTGAGTTCGGTTGACGGGCGTGATATCTTATGGTATCTTTAGATAGCATAAGATATCAAAAGGAGGCAAAAGATGGCAAATGTTAACATGGTGGCTTTAGGGGCTAGGGTTCCGGAAGATTTGAAGGACGGTATTTCTGAATATTGCCGTGAGCGAGGGATCAAAATGCAGTTTTTTGTGATCGAGGCTTTGCGGGAGAAATTCTTGGAGATCCAGGAGGATGCCGAGGATGCGAAGATGGCGTCTGAGAGAATGAGAAATCCGGAGTTCGTGAGTTTTGAAGAGTTTGAAAAGTATATTGCAGCCCGTAAGAAGGTGGCATGACGTATTGCGTTATTTTTGACAAGAGAGTCCTGAAGGATTTTGATCTTTTGCCAGTTGGCGAATGTGACCGGATTCATGACGTGTTATTAGCGATAGCTGATGATCCCAGGTCCGCAGGGTGTCAGAAAATGCGGGGCTTTGTGGATGTTTACAGGATCCGGATGGGGAGCTATCGCTTGGTTTATCAGATTATGGAAACAGATAAAATTGTTCGTGTGTTTCGAGTCGGGCATCGCAAGGATGTCTATCGGAATCTGTGAAAATAATTTTCTGACTGCGGTCGGCATCCACTTTCTCCATTTTTGTTTCCATTTGTCCTCTCTGGGTCCATGCCTTGCCGGTTGTTTTGTTTTCTCTTCGGAAAATCATTCAAAAAAGACTTCAAAAAATCCCAGATATTGATTTGAATTTGATTTTTCTTTGTTATTATTAAATAAGGAAATCCTTTTTATTGATCCTTATCTCCGTCGGTCGACGGGGTATATGGTATAAACTTTCTTTTTTAAAGAAGTATGACACGCGATGAGATTTACGATCATTTAGCCAAAGTGTATCTCGACAAGCGTGAGACCGTCGAGAAAGTCGTAGCCAAGAAGGCGCCGCCTGTTTCCTGGCTTGTGATCAATATTGTTATCACCGGGTTTATTCTGGCGAGTGTTTTCTGGGGGCTTACGGCGTTTTTGACGCAGCGTGACGATCTTTTAAAAAGCCGGATCATTTACACACTGAATAATTCGCCGATCAGGTTGTCTTATGATGTGGGTTCCGGCCTGCCGCAGGTCAAGCAGCTTGTGATCGCACTGTCACCTGTAGATGCGCAAAAATACCATCGTATTAATCTTTCGGTGCGTGGGGCGGATAATGGGAATCCCGGGATCCTTAAGATCATTTTGACCAATGCCCGGGAAGAGAAAGCTGCCTATTATCTTCAGGGAATTAAGCAGCGCTGGCAGGATTATTCTATTTCATTTGATCAGATGAATTTGACTGATTGGAAGACGCTCAGGGATATTTCTTTTGTCATTGAAGGCTGGAACGCGACCAAGCCGTCGGGGACGGTTTTTATAGATAACATCAGTTTTTCAAATTAATAACAGAGGAATTGTAAGATGAAGATCATTTCCATCGCAAATCAAAAGGGCGGATGCGGGAAGACAACAACGGCGATCAATCTCGTTGCGGCGCTTAGCGCTGAGGGGAAACGAACGTTATTGATCGATCTGGATCCTCAGGCCCATGCCACGCTGGGATTAAATTGCGATGACCAGAACAGTCTTTACAATGTTATTTCTAGGATCACGCCTCGCAAGCTTGCGATCAAGGATATCATTCAGAAGGTGGACAAGAATTTTGATATGGCTCCCTCTAATATTTTGTTAGGGACACTTGAGCAGGAGTTGACCGATGAGATCGGTCGTGAGATGAAACTCACGGAGATCTTGGTGGATATTAAGGATGATTATGATCATGTCATTATTGATTGCGCGCCGAGTTTGGGGTTTTTGACGGTCAATGCGATCCGTGCGAGTCATGAGGTGATCATCCCGGTTGAGATGAGTCGCTTTTCAGTTCAGGGAGTTGATCATTTGATGGATATCGTCAATTTGATCCAGGAACGCCTGAATCATCCGGTTGTGGCGCGCGTTCTTGTAACCATGTTTGATTCCCGTCTGCGGCATTCCTTTTCGATGCTGACCAAGATCAAGGGAAAATTCAAGGAAATGCTTTTGGATACTATCATTCACGTGAATGTGAAGCTTAAGGAATCGGCTGTGATGGGTAAGACGGTCATGGCCTACGATAAATATTGTCGTGGGGCGAAGGATTATCATTCGCTGGCCCGGGAACTTATTCTGCGGCAGGAAGGGAAGAAGGACCTTTCCGCGCCGTCGCTTAAATTTACAACACGGATGCAAGAGACCATTGAGCACGAATTGGAAGATATTCAAAGGGTTGTGTCTGTGACATTCGCTATTAATGCCCCTGAGGCCCAGTCCGTGTATGTTTCTGGCAGTTTTAATGGGTGGACGATCAATGAGTCCTGTCGCATGCAAAAGCAGGGTGGGCGCTGGAGTCTAAGCCTTCCTTTGGATGCGGGATCGCATGAGTATCAGTTCATTGTGGATGGTCGCTGGCAGCTGGATCCGGTGAATAAGCGTCGTGTCGGCAATGGCCTGGGGGATATGAATTCTGTAGTTGAGGTTGAGAACCATGCGTAAAGAGGTCCTTGATAAGATCCGCAATATCGAAGAGGAGCGGTTATACGCGCTTGTTGGATACTGTTTTTTGTTGTGCGTCGTTCCTCTTTTATTTAAAAAGGACAGTGATTTTGCGGTATTTCATGGCCGGCAAGGGCTTGCTCTTTTTTTGTGTGAGATGGTGATTTTTATTGTTAGCATTCTTCTTCCGTGGATCATGAAACCGTTTTTATTTGTGTTTGCTGTTTTTTCTCTCTGGGGCATGATCAAGGCCTTGCAGGGCGAAAGGTTCAAGCTTCCTTTGATTTATGCCTTCTCTGAGCGCGTTGTCCTGTGATGTTCTCATGGGAGAAGCGTGCCTCGTATGTTATATTTAATGAAGGAGACCTTGTTGGTTAAGAGGGATAACTTCATGAAACATCTTTCCTTAAATAACAGAGCGCAGAATATGATTGAATATGCTGTTCTTTTTGCGGCGGTTGTTGCTGTTCTTATTATGGTTTTAAGACCTGGCGGATCGTATTCTACCTCTGTTAATGATGTTTTAAAGAAGCCGCTTGATATGATAGACAAGGCACGAAGCCAAGGGTTCCAGTGAGTTCTAACTTTCCGTTAAAGAGATTTCCAGCAGAAAAAGTCTTTCTTTTAATGAAACAGTTTTCTCCTATGACGTTTCGTATTCTTTTATTTAGTTTCTTTATTTTGTTGGCGAGCTTCTCGTCGTTGAAAGCTCAGAGTGGTCTTTTTTTTGAGCAGGAGGTGTTGTCAGAGAATTTATCGATCAAGGTGGATGAAGGCAAGGATAAGACGGTGACGGCCACGTCTGATGGAGCGCACAAAGAGTCAACAGGTGCTGAAGCTGCAAAGGAAGCTCTTTCTAGGAGTTCTGAGGTTTTTCCAGAGGCAGGGATGATGGGCACATTGAAAGCAACAGGGGAGCCCTTGTTAAATCAGGCAGATGCCATAGATCCGGGTCGGGTGGCTGGGATTCAACCAGGATTTCAAGATATTCTGGAAGGCCTTGAACAGAGAACACTCTTAGAACAGCAGGTTTCCTCCTCAGAGGACATTCGTAAGGACCTTGAGATTAAGCTGGGTCAGAAGAATTCGACTATTCTTATTGTTTCTGATCATAAGAAAGCAAGGGTCATGGAGTTAAGACAAGATCCCGCAGGGAAAGATACTTTTCAGGTCGTGGATGACTCATCAGAAAATCCCTAAAGAATTCCGGCGCGGCTTGCTTTATAATCGCTTGACTTCCCAAAAATCGACTTGTATAATGGCGCAACTATAAAAAGAAAAAGGGTAAATTTATTACTAATTTGTAACAGGAGGCGGTCCGTTGGTGTTAGTAAAGGAAAAAAAGGGAGAAGTAATCTCTAATTTTAAGACGCATACGAAGGATACCGGTTCACCGGCGGTTCAAGTAGCACTTATTACGGAGAGGATCAATTACCTCAATGATCACTTCAAGACGCACAAGAAGGACTTCCATTCCCGCCGAGGGCTTCTTTTGATGATCGGCAGACGTCGTCGTTTGCTCGCCTACCTCAAAAAGAGCGATTCCAAGAAGTACGAAGAGACCATCAGCAAACTTGGTTTGCGTAAATAACAGGGGAAATAAAAGATGAGTATAGCTCGTGTCGAAGTCCCCTATGGGGCCGGTCAATTAACGATCGAGACAGGAAAACTGGCGAAGCAGGCCGGCGGGGCCGCGCTTGTGTCTTACGGCGGGACGGTTGTTTTGGTGACCGCGTGTATGGCCAAGACCCAGAGGTTGGGGATCGACTTTTTCCCTCTTTCTGTTGAGTATCAGGAGAAGACGTATTCCGCAGGCAAGATCCCGGGTGGATTTTTCAAGCGCGAAGGTCGTCCTACGGAGAAAGAGATTTTGACGTCCCGTCTTATTGATCGTCCGATCAGGCCGCTTTTTCCAGAGGGGCTTCTTAATGAAGTACAGGTTGTGGCGACTGTTCTTTCGTCTGATCAGGAAAATGATGCAGATGTTATGGCGATCATCGGTGCCTCATCGGCGCTGATGCTTTCCGATATTCCTTTTGATGGGCCTATCAGCGCGGTACGCGTTGGGCTTGTAGAAGGACAGTTTGTGATTAACCCGACTTTCGCTCAGCGCGCGTTGTCGGAGATGGATTATATTATCGCCGGAGACGGCGAGGGTATTGTCATGATCGAGGGCGACGGCAAGGAAGTTCCGGAAGCCAAGGTCAAGGAGATGCTCGCAGTGGCGCATAAGGCTCTTCAGCCTACGCGTGAGGTTCAGAAGGATCTTCAGAAAAAGGCCGGCAAGGCTAAGCAGGTCGTGGCAACCAAGGTTCTGCCGCCTGCGTTTGTTGAGAAGGTCAAGTCGTTGGGCATGGCGCAGTTGACTCAAGCCTATAACGGCATTGCTGATAAGAAAGAGCGTGAAAACAAGATCAATGATGTATTTGCGCTGCTTG
Organism: Candidatus Omnitrophota bacterium; assembly: GCA_015228785.1. GTDB lineage: Bacteria > Omnitrophota > Gorgyraeia > Zapsychrales > Fredricksoniimonadaceae > JAAYZZ01. The sequence continues at coordinate 4,311 of JADGCU010000058.1, read as the reverse complement.
TCAAGGACATGACAGTCTATGCCGAGTTTAAGAAGGGCGAAGAGGCTGTTACGGTCAATGATGTGAAGAGTGTTTTTGAGATCATGCAGTATGAGATTGTTCGTAAGAGCGTTTTTGAAAAAGGTCTGCGCGCCGATGGTCGCGGGCTTTTGGAGATCCGTCAGCTTTCGGGTGAGGTCGGCGTTCTTCCCCGGACACATGGGACAGGTCTTTTTACGCGTGGCCAGACTCAGGGGCTCGCGATCGTTACGCTGGGTACCAAGATCGATGAGCAATTGATCGAATCTTTGGAAGGCGTCACATACAGAAAGTTTATGCTTCATTATAACTTCCCGTCCTTTTCGGTCGGGGAGACAAAGCCTATGCGCGGTCCTGGCCGTCGTGAGATTGGTCACGGGGCGCTTGCTTCACGCGCTATTGAGGCAGTGATTCCGGACGTCGATGCGTTTCCTTATACGATTCGCGTTGTTTCAGAGATCCTTGAGTCGAACGGTTCTTCCAGTATGGCGACGGTGTGCGCGAGCACTTTGGCGCTTATGGATGCGGGCGTTCCGATTAAGGCACCAGTTGCGGGGATTTCGATCGGTCTTATTTCTGATGAAAAAAGGTCGGTTTTGATCACGGATATTCAGGGCATGGAAGATCATTTCGGCGATATGGATTTTAAAGTAGCGGGGACAAGAACAGGGATCACGGCGATTCAGCTGGACCTTAAGATCCGTCATATTACAGTTGATCTTCTTGGCAAGGCCATTGATCAGGCGACAGATGCCCGTTACAAGATCCTGGATTGTATGAATGGTGTTATTGCGGCGCCGCGCCCGGGCATTTCGGAGTTCGCTCCGCGTATTGCCAGCATCCAGGTTCCCAAGGACAGGATCGGTGAGGTGATCGGGCCAGGAGGCAAGACCATCCGCATGATCATTGAGATGACGGGGGCAACCTCGATTGATATTGATGATGACGGCAAGGCCTTCATTTCTGCGCCGAATCAGGATTCGCTGGATAAGGTCATGAATTATCTTTCTTCCATGCTTGAGGAGCCTGAGGTTGGCAAGATCTATCAGGCCAAGGTTGTCAAGATGATGAATTTTGGCGCGTTTTGTGAGTTTCTGCCTGGACAGGAAGGGTTGTGTCACGTGTCGGAGCTTTCTGACAAGTATGTGAAAGATCCTCACGAAGTGTGCAAGGAGGGCGATACGTTCCCTGTGATGCTCGTCGAGATTGACGACAAGGGGCGCAACAACCTCAGCCGTAAGAGAGCCATGGCCAAGAAAAGCGAGTCATAACTTTTAATCGCTTAACATAAGTTCGAAAAATTCGAATGTACACATGTTCGAATCGCAAAAATATTGAGGAATGATCGGACGCTCTGGTCATTCCTTTTTATTTTAATGAGGCCTAAACTTATGGAGGCCTTCGGGCCGGCATAAGTTTGTTGGCCGAATTAACCCCGTTTCGCCGAAGGCAAAATCGGGGTAAAGATGTGGTTAGTGCTCAGTTGCTGCTCAAGGCAGCAACTGAGTCAATTCGCGCACTGACTTATGTTCGCTTGCGCTCCATAAGTCAGGCGCTCATTGAAACCCCGTTTCGCCGAAGGCGAAATCGGGGTAAGGATGGTAGCTTCGATGGTCATTCGGGTATCGGGGCAGCACAGGTAGGAAAGTTTTATGAAATCTGAACATATTAATGAGATTAAGGGGATCCTGCTTTTCGCTTTTGCTTTGATCCTTTTTGCGAGTTTGATTTCCTATACCCCAGATGACCTGATTTGGTTTTCTTCTCATCCTAATTATCCAGCCAAGAATCTTATCAGTGTTGTCGGGGCCTATACGGCGGGCGCCTTTCTGGTCACCTTTGGGTACAGTGCTTATTTTCTTGTCGTATTTCTTCTTTTCTGGAGTTGGAATATCTTTACGTCGAGATCCATGTTTTTTACCGCAGCCCGCGTGACAAGTCTTTTAGTCCTTCTTTCAGATATGAGCGGTCTTTTTAGTCTTATGGGATCGCCGATTATGGCTAACCGTTTTTCTCGCGGCGGCATGGTCGGTCTTGTGTTTTCGGATTTCCTGGTGAATTATCTGGGAGGGATTGGCGCTTTCATCATTTTGTTTACCGTGGCAGCGTTGTGTCTGGTCCTTACTGCAGAATTTCTGGTTTCACCGTTTCTTGTCAAGGTCACGCGTGGTTTGATCGGGATGTGGCAGGACTGGCGGGAGGGGAATCTGGATCTTTTCGCCCGTATGTTCAAGGCGGGATTAAAGCCTAAGTTAAAACTTCCGGGACTTCCTAAAAAGAATAATGAAGATGCTGAGAAAGAAGATGACGATGAGAAGCCCAAGCGAGGCAAGGGGAAGAAAGGGGACGATCCTGTTGAGGTAGTGATTCCTGTAAAACCCCAACCTCCCAAAGCGCCCAATATTAAGATTATCAAGCCTGTTGAGGAACCACCCAAGGAGCGCGAGGATAAGCCGCTTGTTTTGGGGGATTATCAGTTTCCGCCTTTTGATCTTTTGAATGATCCGCCGAAGGTGACAGAGACTAATGTCCAGGAGACGCTTGTGTCAGGGGCGAAGACCCTCGAGCAGACGCTCGCACAGTTTGGGATCAGTGTTCGCGTGGCTGATATTGAGCGTGGACCGGTGATCACCAAATATGAACTTGAACCCGCGGCGGGTGTGCGTGTTCAGCAGATCACGACATTGGCTGATGATATTGCTCTTGCCATGCAGGCATCATCTGTTCGTATTCAGGCCCCGATCCCGGGAAAGAACAGAGTGGGTATCGAGGTTCCTAATGGTGCCGCGGTCTCAGTTTATTTAAAGGATGTCCTTATTCAGGGAGATATCCGTAATCAGAAGTCCAAGCTGACGCTTGCCTTGGGGAAGGATACCGCAGGAAAGCCGATCCTGGCTAATCTTGCGGATATGCCCCATCTTCTGGTCGCTGGAGCGACGGGATCCGGGAAGACTGTGGCGCTCAATGCGATCATCACATCTATTCTTTATAATGCGGCGCCCAATGAAGTTAAATTCATCATGATCGATCCTAAAATGGTCGAACTTGTTCAGTATAACGATATTCCGCATATGCTTTGTCCCGCGATCACAGATCATAAAAAAGTCGCGGCTGCGCTTGGCTGGGTTGTTGCTGAGATGGAAACGCGATATAAAACTTTGGCCAAACATCAGGTAAGAAATATTGCGGCCTACCATGCCAAGGGTTTTGAGATGCCGTTTATTGTTGTTGTGGTCGATGAGTTTGCGGATCTCATGCAGACTTCGGGTAAGCTTGTTGAAAGCGCTGTTGTGCGCTTGGCGCAGTTGGCACGTGCGGTGGGGATCCATCTTATTCTGGCGACTCAGCGTCCATCGGTCAATGTTATTACCGGTGTTATTAAAGCGAATTTACCTGCGCGTATTGCTTTCCGTGTTAATTCTCAGGTTGATTCCCGGACGATCCTCGACGAAAAAGGGGCGGATGACCTTATTGGTCGCGGGGACATGCTTTTTATGAAGCCTGGGGAACCCAAGCCTATTCGCGGCCAATGCAGTTTTCTTTCGGATGATGAGATCCACCGTGTTATGGATTTTATCCGCAAACAGGCCAAGCCTGAGTATGATGAAACAGTCACGGCTAAACCTGCGGTTGCCTCTGGTAGTGATGCGGGTGAGAAGGATGAAATGTACGAGGAGGCAGTCAAGGTTGTGATGGAGACAGGGCAAGCCTCTGTTTCGGTTCTTCAGAGACGTCTAAGTCTGGGATATGCCCGTGCTGGAAAGCTCATTGATGCTATGGATCGTGCCGGGCTTGTCGGTCCTTATTGCGGTAGCAAGGCTCGTGAGATTTTGGTTGACCGGGAGAAGTGGCTTGTGGAACATATGGGTGGGGATGTTAAGGCTGTTGTGGAAGCGGAAGAAGATTCAAAGGAGAAGGCATGAGTGAGCAGCCGAACGATATTGGGAAGATCTTGAAGGCCGAACGTGAGAAACGTGCGCTTTCTTTGGATATTATTCATGAGACGACCAAGATCCCGATGGATTCTTTACGCGCTATTGAAGAGGGATACAAGATCCGGACACTATCGACGTTTTATTACAAAAGTTTTGTGAAGATTTACGCCAAGTATTTGGGAATGGATGCGGATAAGATTATTGCGATGATCCCCTCTACTCATTCAGGGACCAAGGCGCCTGTTTTAGATAAGTTGCTTTCTTCGGCACAAAGACCTGCGGTGCCCCGTCAAGAGACAAGGAATCTTAATCTTTTTGCCCGTCATACGGAAAATCGGCAGGGTAAAAAGATCGCAAA
>JADGCU010000014.1 GCA_015228785.1 Candidatus Omnitrophota bacterium | reverse complement strand
CGCTCCGGATGATGCTTGACAACCTCGCCCTTGATCATGTAAATCACATCTTCAGCAATATACGTTGCGTGATCGCAAATTCTTTCAAGAAAACGACCTATCAAAAGAAGCTGGACCGCCCGTGCACAGGTGGAAGGATCCTTAACCATGTAGTCCTCTACCAGTTCCTTATGAATGGCGTTACGAAGGGCATCGGCTTCAGGCTCATACAGCATAACCTTTCTGGCCAGCTCCGCATCGCGGGCGATAAAAGCGTGAATAGCCAACTTGACCATGATTTGGGCAATGGTCGAAAGCTTAGGGATATCAACCAGCGGCTTTAAAACCGGCTCATCAGCCAGGATCAGAACCCGGTCGGCGATATCAACAGCAATATCCGCGATACGCTCAAGTTCTCCATTTAGTTTCATTCCCGTTGAAATAAAACGCAGATCCGCTGCCATAGGTTGATGACGGGCGATCAGGTCCAGGCACTTCTCATCAATAATAAGTTCCAGCTCATCAACCCGCGCATCCTGATCAATGACGACCTGCGCAAGCCTCCGATCCTGGGAACGCAGGGCCTCAACAGAATGAACGATCGCCTCTTCCGCAAACGTGCCCATCTTCAGAATATCCTGATGTAAATCTCTCAATTCTTCATCGAAATGTCTTTGCATAAAATTTTCTCCGTTTTATCCGTATATCCCCGTAATGTAATCTTCTGTACGCTTATCTTTAGGTGCCATAAAAATATCTTTTGTCTTGCCAAATTCGACCAGTTCTCCCAAAAGCATAAATCCTGTGTCGTCGGAAATACGCGCCGCCTGCTGCATATTATGCGTCACAATAATGATCGTATAATCACGCTTTAATTCATGCATCAGCTCCTCGATCCGGGCCGTGGCCTGCGGATCGAGTGTCGAGCATGGCTCGTCCATCAAAAGAACATCCGGCTTCACCGCGATCAGCCGCGCAATGCACAGACGCTGTTTCTGTTCCAAAGATAACGACATGGCCGACTTGTTGAGCTTGTCCTTCAGCTCATCCCAAAGAAGAATGCTCTTAAGGCACCTCTCCACAAGTGCATCTAAATCCTCTTTCTTGATGCCACCCGAGTGGATCCGCTGCCCAAAGGCGATATTCTCATAGATCGAAAGAGGAAAAGGATTGGGCCGCTGAAAAACCATGCCCACTTTTTTCCGTAAAGATACTAGATCGGCCTCCGCCCCAAGGATATCGCTGCCGTCGACCAAAACCTTTCCCTCGGTCCGAACACCTTCGGTCAGATCATTCATCCGGTTCAAAACCCGAAGAAGCGTCGACTTGCCGCATCCCGAAGGCCCGATGATCGCCGTGATCCTCTGCGCCTCAAAAGACGAATTAACGCTTTTAAGGGCCTGGAAATTCCCGTACCACAAATTGAGATCCTGCGTGACGATCTTAGCCATTATCCAAACTTTCCAACGATATAATCATTTGTACGCGTGTCGCTCGGCGTTGTAAATATCTTATGCGTACTATCCAACTCGATAAGCGTGCCGTTCAGGAAGAAAGCCGTCCGATCCCCAACCCTTGCCGCCTGTTTTACATTGTTAGTGACAAGCACGATCGTATATTTCTGCTTGATCTTAACCATCGTTTCTTCAACCCTGGCCGTTGAAATAGGATCAAGACCAGAACAGGGCTCATCAAAAAGGATCACCTCTGGCTTCACCGCCAGAGTCCGAGCGATACACAACCGCTGTTGCTGGCCTCCGGACAATTTGAAAGCAGACTCATTAAGACGATCCTTGACCTCGCTCCAAATATGGGCCTCTTTTAACGCCTCCTCGACACTTGCCGCCAGCCTTTTCTTATCCTTGATCCCTTGCATCCTGATCCCAAAAGCTACATTATCAAATATGGACAACGGCAAAGGAAGCGGCAGGGCAAAGACCATGCCTACCTTGCGGCGAAGCAATTCCAAATCGATTTTAAAAATATCCTTATTCTCAAAAAGAACCGCCCCCTTCATCTTCAAATGAAGATGGAGCGCATTCAAACGATTCAGCGTCCTTAAGAAAGTCGTCTTACCGCTATTAGAAGGCCCGATCACACTCAAGATCTCATGGGTCCGAACATCAAGGCTCACATCTTTCAACGCCTGCGTTGTTCCAAACCAGATATTAAGGTCTTTAACCGAGAACGTTACCATTTTTTGTTCTTCCTCAACTTCGACCGGATAATGATCGCCATAAGATTCATGAAAAGAACCAGAAGCACAAGAACAAGGGCTGTTCCATACCTTATTTTCTCATCTACATTCGGCACCTGGGTCGATATAACATAAAGATGATACGGCAAGGCCATAGCCTGATCAAAGATCGATCCCGGAAGCTGCGGCAAATAGAACGCAGCGACGGTAAAGAGGATCGGCGCTGTCTCTCCTGCGGCTCTTCCCAAACCCAAGATCGTCCCTGTCAAAATACCGGGGATCGCATTCGGCAAAACAATATGTCGTATCGTCTGCCATTTACTGGCGCCCAAAGATAAGCTGACCTCACGAAAGGAATCCGGCACGCTCTCAAGCGCTTCCCGAGATGAAGTGATGATGATCGGCAAAATCATAATCCCTAATGTCAATGCCCCTGAAAGGATCGATGCCCCAAACTTAAAAAACACAACAAACAAAGCCAAGCCAAAGAGCCCATAGACCACCGAAGGCACGCCGGAAAGATTGATGATTGCCAACTTAATAATACGCGAAAGGATATTCTCCTTGGAATACTCACTTAAGTAAATGGCGGCCAATAGGCCGATCGGCAAAGCAAAAATAATGGCACCACCAACCAGATAAGCGGTTCCAACGATGGCCGGAAAAATACCGCCGGCACGCATTCCCTGACGGGGAATATCTGTCAGGAATTGCCAATTCATGGCCGGCAGCCCCTTCTGGATGATAATAACCACGATAAGCCCGACCGGAACCACGATTAAAAGCGTGGCCAGCAAAAGAAGAAAGAACGCGATTTTCTGTGTAAGGTGTGGATTTCGTTTCATTGCTTTTTATGTAAAAATAGATCCGCTGTAACGTTAATAATAAAACTGATAATAAAAAGCACAATACCAATGGCGAATAACGCAAAATAATGTTCACTCCCAACGACTGCTTCACCCATTTCAGCGGCAACGGTCGCGGTCAATGTCCTGATCGGCACCAGAATGCTCTGCGGGAGAACAGCCGCATTCCCGGTGATCATCATAACCGCCATGGTTTCACCAATGACTCTCCCGATCCCCAGCATCACAGCAGCCAAAATCCCGCTCGATGCAGCCGGCAAAAGAACGCGCCAGATTGTTTGCCAGTGGGTCGCGCCAAGCGCAAAGGCGCCTTCTTTATAATTTCTCGGTATGGAATAAAGAGCATCCTCGGCAATCGAAACGATCGTGGGCATCGCCATGAATGCGAGCATGATCGATCCGGAAAGCGCGGTCAGACCTGTCGGCAGATGAAAAAGATTCTTAACCAGAGGGACCAGCGTCACCATCCCAATAAATCCAAGAACAACGCTCGGGATAGCTGCTAAAAGTTCTATGCCTGCCTTCAAAATTTCCTTGGTTTTTCCCGGTGCGATCTCAGCAATGTAAACCGCACATCCCACGCCGATAGGGATCGAGATGATCGCAGCTCCCAATGTGACCAGAAGAGAGCCCATAATCAAAGGAAGAATCCCCAATTTCGGCGGTTCTGAAATAGGATACCAACTCTTGCCGAACAAAAAGTCAAAAGGGCCTACCATCTTAAAAACGGCAAGCCCTTCTTTAAGAAGAAACAGGAAGATCAGCCCTACAAAAAATATAGCCGCCAACCCGCAAAGCAGGATCATCTTCTCAATAATAAACTCTTTAATCTTGCGCATAGGCCCTATTTCACAACCGGCACAAAGTCAGTCTTCAAAACAATATCCTGCCCTTCCTTGGAAAGCGCGAAATCAACAAACTTCTTCACAAGCCCCTCGGGCGTTCCATTCGTATAAAGAAGAAGAGGCCTTGAGATCGGGTATGTTCCATTAATAACATTCTCGATAGCCGGAATCACAAATTCTGCGCCCTCAGTCTTCGCAATATGAACCGCTTTCTGCTTGGGTGAAATATAGCCCATGCCGTAATATCCAATGGCCGCAGGATTACTCGCCACTTCATCCGCGATCGCCTGGGAAGAAGATAGCATCAGCGCGTTAGACGCAAACTCTTCCTGGGAAGCAGGATCATTCTTTCTTAAGACATGCTCTTTGAAATAGACATGCGTCCCCGAATTGACCTCACGGGACAGGATCACGATCTTCTCGTCAACCCCTCCCAATTCTTTCCAATTAGAGATACGTCCTGTGAAAATACCTGCCAGTTGATCCAGCGTCAAATTGGTCACGGAATTGGTTGGATTGACCACAACCGCCAGCCCATCAAGGGCCACTTTGATCTCATTGGGATTAATCCCCTTGGCCTTTGCCAGCCCGATCTCTTTCTCCTTAATATTCCTTGAGCTCATCGCGATATCACAACTGCCACTGATAAGGCTAGACAGCCCCGTGCCCGACCCACCGCCTGTGACAGCGATGAAGTCTCCCGCATTGATCTCCATATATTTCTCCGACCAAGCCTGGCCAAGATTAACCATGGTGTCCGACCCCTTGATCTGGATCGAATTTTTACCTGACCTGGCAAAAGCCGGAGAAGCGATCAAAAGAATTGCAAAGATTAAAAACCATTTCCTCAACATATCTTTCTCCTCTTTTTTAAGCATTTTGATTATTTATTATCAAAAACAATGCCCTATAATACCAAAATTCTTATTTTTTCCTTATTATTTTTTCCCGATCTTGCTAATTATATTTGCCCCATACGTAAAATTAGTGTGCCTTTATGCCTCAACGCGATCCAAAATAGTCATAGTTGATAGCAATGAAGAGCTTACAAGAAGGTAACAAAGCGAGAATGATGGCCAAAATCGACTATAGGCCATAAAGGCATGACCAAAAACATAAATTTGGCTATATCAAGAAGGATCACTCTAAAGAAAGGAATGAGTCAAATGCGAGCACCAGGAAGAAAAACAGAAAAGGTTGCCCCCTTGCCAGGAAGACTTACGACAGATATCTTGCCGTTATGGGCCAGCACAACATATTTAACGATAAATAACCCTCTAATTCTGACTTAACCAACTCTCGATCTTTTGTCTAATCTCTTCACGGACGACCCTGGTCTTGGCAATCTTCTCTTCCAAAGTCCCTTCAAATTTTGAAGGATCCGTAAACCCCCAATGAAGCCTCTTGGCAATTCCGGGAAATATCGGACAACGCTCGGCGCTTACTTCATCACATACGGTGATCACATAACTATAAAGTCTACCTTGTTTGAACAGATCAAAAACAGCCTGCGTCTTTTTACCGGAAATATCGATCCCGATCTCTTTTAAAACTTCAATCACGACCGGATTCAACTTGCCCGGCTCTATACCAGCACTTTCCACCTCAAACCGGTCGCCGCCCAACTTGCGCAAAAGCTCCTCAGCCATCTGACTGCGGGCCGAATTATGAATACACACAAATAATACTTTATCCTTTGGCATATCATACCCCACACATTTTAAGAATTTGTTCTCCACAAGCTAGGCGCGAACAACAGGAAGGAACACAGAAAAGGTCGATCCCTTACCAGGAAGGCTTGTGACAGAAATTTTACCATTATGGGCCTGAACAACATGCTTGACGATCGCAAGACCAAGGCCTGTACCCCCCAGTTCACGCGAACGAGACGCATCAATACGATAAAACCGTTCAAAAAGACGGTCGATATGGACCTTGTCGATCCCGATACCTGAATCTTCGACATCGATCCGCACGAACGCTCCTTCTTCCATCACCCGAATCATGATGCGACCACCTTCAGGGGTAAACTTAATCGCATTATCGATCAAGTTTAAAAAGACATGCTCTATCTCACCACGATCAACCAAGACTTTAAGTTCTTGAGGACACACGACCTCAACAATATGACGTTTATCGTCAATATGGTTTCTCTGAACAGAAATAGCGCCCTCGATAAGCTGACTAACATCCTCAGCATCCAACTCAAGCACGCTGCGATCTGCCTCACGTGCCTCAACCCTCGAAAGCGACAGGACATCTGAAACCAGGGCCTCAAGACGCTTGGCTTGGGTATCGATAATATCGACAAACCGATACGCCTTTTCCTTATCATCAATAGCTCCAGAACGAAGCGTCTCAGCATATCCACGAATAGATGTTAAGGGTGTCTTTAACTCATGAGACACATTAGCCACAAATTCACTGCGCATTCGCTCATACTTTTTCAGCCCTGAAATATCGTGCATGACAACCACAAGGCTGACCATTTCCTTGTCCGGCCTGAAAACAGGCGCAATCTGAAGATTAAAAAAGGCCTCGTGAGGATTATAAATGACCACATCTTTACTGATTGATACCCGACGAGACATGGCGGATCTAATGACACTGTTGATCTCATCATGACGGATCACTTCCCAATAAGGACGGCCAATGGAGCCCCCGGAACGAAGCTCCAAGATCTTGGGAACGGCCGCGCTCATGAGCATCAAACGGTCATGACGATCGATTACAAGAACCGCTTCATTCATGCTTGAAAGGACAGCTCGGATCTCTTCCCGCTCGCGCTGGGCCTGGGCAATAGTTTCGCGGAAATCCTGGGAAATTTCATCAATGCGGCGGACGAGATCGCCAATCTCATCTTCACGAGTCAACCCCGCAGACTCAGGAGACATGCCCTGAGAAATTCTCGGTAACTGAGTGATAAGGGAACGAAGAGGCTTTAAATAGACCGATCTCACCGCAAACATAAGGACATTTGCTAAAAGAAAAGATACCACCAAAAGAACAGAAACTTTATCAGTCAAAGGATGGCCGACGGCCAACCGAAAAAAGAACAAACAAACAAAGGATAAAACAAAGAAAAAAACAACCAGTCTCAGTGACGAATGACTCATAGGTCCTCAATGTCTTTAAACCGATACCCGATGCCGCGGATGGTCTCAACCAAGTCTTCGGCTTTTCCCAGCTTCTTGCGAACACCCCGAATATGGACATCAACAGCGCGATCCACAATGAATCGGCCTTCTTTCCAAACATTATCAAGAAGCTGATCTCGCGTAAAGACCCGCCCTGGTGAACGAGACAGAAATTCCAAAATATCAAACTCACGAGTCGTCAGAGGGATGCCCTCTCCATCTACTCTAACGATACGCTTGGGAAGATCCATCACAAGATTCCGGAACTCTCGCCGATCCAATTCCACCGCACCCGGCTTACCCGAACGTCTTAAAACCGCTCTAATGCGCGCTAAAAGAACTTTAGGGCTAAAAGGTTTCGGTATGTAATCATCCGCCCCCAGTTGAAGACCCGCAATGATATCTGCTTCCAAGCCCTTGGCCGTTACCATGATGACCGAAATATGTTTTGTACCTGAACCCTGCTTGATCTTCCGGCATAGCTCAAGCCCGTCTATCCCAGGGAGCATCAAGTCAAGAACGATCAATTCCGGATCAAATTTCGCAATAGCAACCATCACCCCATCGCCCCTCATGACAGAATGGACATCAAAGCCTTCTTTCTTAAGGTTATAGCAGATCAATTCATTGATGCTGACATCATCTTCAACAACAAGAACACGGGCAGACATCAGACGCCTTTCTCGAGCTCTTTCAAAAGCTCATCCCGGTGATGTTTAATCACCTGGGCATTGACCATAAAAACAACATCCTCGGCGATATAACTGGCATGATCACAGATCCGCTCCAGATCACGCACGACCAGAATAAGCGGAATAGCACGCGGCGCCGTTGTCCCGTCCTTCACAATAAAATCATTGATCAATTCATCCTGCGTACAATCTTTCAGGCGATCAGCCTCCATATCCATCAGAATGACCTTCTTTGCCAGCGCCTCATCTTTATTGACAAAAGCGTCAATAGCATCTCTCGTCATCAATTTGGAAAGATCCGCCAATCTTGGAATATCAACCAGTGGTTTTAAGATCGGCAGTTCCACGATCTCGATCACCCGCTGGCAGATATTGACCGCAAGATCCGCAATCCGCTCGAGCTCGGCATTGATCTTAAGGCCCGTTGTCACGGTCCTCAGATCGACCGCCATCGGCTGATACAAAGCCAGAAGATCGATCCCCTGCTCCTCAATAATAAGCTCGAGAGAATCGATCTTGGTATCCCCCTTGATCGCTTTCTCGGCCTTCTGGGCATCCTGCGTCTGCAGGGCCTCGATAGCGGCACTAATAGCCCGCTCCGTCAGGTTCCCCATCTTGAGAATGTTAGAAGTGAAATTCTTTAAATCATCGTCGAAATGGCGTTTCATAGAAAGTTCTCTCCGTAAGATTTCTTGACTCCCGAAGTCACGTCAACCCCTCAGGCTGACGGACGAAGGGGTTTTCCTTTATCCAAACCTTCCCGTAATATATTCTTCTGTCATCTTCTGTTTCGGTTTCGTAAAAATATCCGATGTTTTCCCGTACTCAACCAAATCCCCCTGCATCAGGAAGGCCGTGCTGTCGGAGATACGCGCTGCCTGCTGCATATTATGTGTCACGATGACAATGGTATATTTCTTCTTCAGCTCAACGATCAATTCCTCAATCTTGGCGGTCGCAATGGGATCCAGGGCCGAGGCAGGTTCATCCATCAACAGCACCTCTGGCTCGATCGCAAGGGCGCGCGCCACGCACAAACGCTGTTGCTGCCCACCGGAGAGATTCAAGGCGTTTTCTTTTAGACGATCTTTGGCCTCTTCCCAAAGTGCGCTCCCTTTCAAACTCGCCTCGACTCTCTTTTCAATAAGACGATTATCCTTGATGCCGTTCACGCGAAGTCCATAAGCCACATTGTCAAATATTGATTTCGGGAACGGATTAGGTTTCTGAAAAACCATCCCAACGCGCTTTCGGAGATCCACGACATCAATAGAAGGCGCATTGATATCCTGGCCGTCAATCTCGATCTTCCCCTCCGGACGGGAAGATGGAATGAGATCATTCATACGGTTCAAACACCGTAACAATGTCGATTTCCCACAACCCGAAGGACCAATAATAGCTGTCACATGCGTAGGCTGAATATCCATAGAAATACGCTTCAGCACCTGAGATGCCCCGTAGTAAAAATTAAAATCCTTTATCTTGATCTTGGGCTTCATGTTAGGCATGTGTCATTCCTTCTTCATTTGTCTGAGACGATACCGCAAAATAATCGCAGAAATGTTCACTAAGAAAATCAGCATCAACAGAACCAGCGCTGTTCCGTAGGCGATCGGCCGGACGAGCGTAATATTGTGATGCTGTGTCGACATAATGTAGAGATGATACGGAAGCGCCATGAACTGACTCAAAAGTGAGTTGGGAAGATCCGGCAAAAAGAACGCAGCCCCAGTAAACAAAATAGGCGCTGTCTCTCCCGCCGCTCGGGAAAGCCCCAGGATCGCCCCTGTGAGCATGCCGGGGATCGCATAAGGAAGAACATTTGTCCGAATCGACTGCCACTTCGTAGCGCCCAGCGCCAACGCCCCCTCGCGATAAGAACGGGGCACAGCCTTGAGCGCCTCTTCACTGGCCGTGATCGTCAAGGGAAGCGTCATAAGCCCCAAAGTACACCCTGCCGAAATGATCGATGTCCCAAAATGACACATCTCAACAAAAAGAGCCACCCCGAAAAGACCGTAAACGATCGACGGAACACCCGAAAGGTTTCTGATCGACATGCGAATAAACCGCGTCATAAAATTGTCCGGAGCGTATTCATTAAGATAGATCGCACTGCCCATCCCCAACGGAACCGCCAGGATCGCCGTGATCATAGTAACCAGAAATGTTCCAACGATCGCCGGAAAGATACCGCCCTCCGTCATCCCTTCACGCGGCGACTGGGTCAAGAATGTCCATGTGACAGCGGGCGCTCCCTTGGTAATGATATCGTAAAAAACAACGACGAGGATCAAGGCCACAAAGCCCATACACAGGCGAAGCACCCAGAACCCCAAAACCTGTTTTATGCTTTTCTCGTTCATTTAAGCATCTTCATATGTTTATGAAAAATAATATCCGAGATCAGATTTATAAAGAAAGTGATGATAAAAAGAACCAGCCCCACCGTAAAAAGCATGTAAAAATGCGTCGAGAAATACGCTGTTTCCCCTAATTCAATCGCGATCGTGGCCGTCATGGTCTTGACCGAGGACAACAAGTTTTGCGGAAAGTCAGGTGCATTTCCCGTTGCCATAAGAACAGTCATCGTTTCCCCGATCGCCCGCCCCATGCCCAGCATACAAGCCGCAATAATACCGGAAGCGGCTGCCGGGATCTTGACCTTGATAACTGTCTGCCATTTGTTGGCGCCGAGTGCCAGAGATGCCTCTTCATAAGAACGAGGGACACTGTTTAAGGCGTCTTCCGAAAGGCTTACGATCGTCGGAAGCGCCATCACCGCAAGAAGAATGGATCCATTGATGGCATTAAGTCCATTATACGTTCCGGTCAGCTTGGCAAGTACCGGCCCCACCAAAACGATCCCTAAGAAACCGATCACAACAGATGGTATCCCAGCGAGGATCTCAATAAGGGGCTTGGCAATCTCGCGCACCCTGTGGCTCGCCACATCAGAAAGATAAGCCGCTGTCCCCACACCAAGGGGGACCGCGATCAATAAAGATCCTATGGTCGTCATACCGGTTGATGCCAGCATGGCCAGAAAACCATAGGTCTCCTTATCATAGGCATCGGGGTTCCATCGACTTGTGGTTAAGAATTCCCAGAAAGAAACTTCCTTGAACCCAGGGAAGGCGTTGCGAACGAGGAGGATGAAAATTCCAACCAAAACAAGAACAGCGATCATGCCGTTCACAAAGAACAGCCACTCGATCAGTTTCTCTTTTAACCGGCGTTTATTCATAAGATGATCTCTTGACGCAACGCATTATAACCAGAAACCTGATATCCTGCAACCACCTCTAGCCTACAAAAAAGGCAGGCTGCATGATCAAGCCTGCCTTTTTAGGGAGAGAACATGGTAACCTTACAGTCCAACACGGGCATTCAAATTGCGGTATTCATCCGTGATCGGGAAGAACCCTTCCGTTTGAACGATCTTCTGACCTTCCGGACTTGTCTCAAATTGCATGAATTCCTTCACCGCACCGCTCACTGTCCCGCCAACATACTGATACAAAGGACGGGCAATGGGATAATCTCCTGACTCAACAGCCTTCTCATCCAAAGGACTCGCATAAGGCATGCCGTCTTTAAAAGCGACCTCAAGCACTGTCAGTCCAGCAGCGTCCCGCACATAACCCACGCCGACATAACCGATCCCCGTAGGATCAGCCTTGACTGACTCAACGATCTGGGCATTTCCGTTCATACTGCGCATCTTGGGAGAATATTCACCTTTGAGGACCATCTCGCGAAAAAAGCCATAAGTTCCAGAGTTCGACTGACGACCGTAAAGAGTGATCGGCATATTGGAACCGCCCACTTCCGACCAGTTGGTGATCTTACCGCGGAAGATCGCACCGATCTGTTCAACGGTCAACTTTGTGACCGCATTGCCATCATTAACTATAACACTCAATCCGTCGATCGCGATAACAACGCGGGAAGGATTGAGCCCGGCTGCAGAAGCCAGCTCAATCTCCTTGGCACTGATCGCACGCGAAGCATTACCAATATCGCACTTCTTGTTGATCATGCCCGCGATGCCTGTTCCAGAACCGCCACCTGTGACCGAAATCTTGGCTTCAGGATTCTGCTGCATATAAACTTCCGCAAGCTTTTGGACCAAATTCACAATGGTATCCGACCCTTTGATCTGAATCATTTCAGCAGATACAGCGCTGGCGCAGAACACCAAGCCTGTCACCGCCAAGGCTATTTTTGACATCATTTTCATAACACCTCCATTTATCACTCAAATTTATATTATTTTTAATATTTCAATTTTAAATATTCCGCGCAGGGCGGCCTCACTGGACCGCCGCTGCACGGATAAGCCGCTTAGAACTTGAAGTTGATGTCAGCCTGGAACAAACGCTCTTCCTTGCTCCCGCCCGCAATACGGTCGGTCATATAATAATCAAGGTCCAAGGTAACATTCTTAGCTAACCCGATAGCCAGAATGAACTCATTGCCCTTTGAATTGGTCGCCCCGCTATAACGATCAGAATCCGGAAAAGCATCCAGCCAGGCATCAGCACCAAGAGAGACATACTGGTATTTAAACTGCCAATCGCCTCTGGCCTCGCCAACCTTCTTATGCCCAAACTTCACGCCTGACGCCCAGCCCGTATTGTGCGAAGAAGGGTCAGGGTTGGACACATAATCACCAAAAATTCCGGCCATCTTGATCGGGAAACTTGTTTCCTCAGGCCAGCTGTACACTATTTCCGCTGAACCCGCATAGACTGGAGTGAACTTGTACTTGTAAGTACTGCCCGTCATCGAGTTCCCGTCCGGAGAAGTGGGAGCCGTTCCTTCCACATCAGTTCTCCATGGCAAACTAGTATACGCTCCCCCGAAATGCGTGCCATAGCCTGTTCCCGCCACTTTCATGTTCCACCCTTCGGCCGGCTGGAATTTCATACCCATTTGAGCATAATACATCCCCGCATCAGACTGGCTCGTAGAGCTTTCATCAAGGGCCCAATAACCACCGGTGATGAACATATCCCCAAAAAGAACTTTAGGAATGTCCAAACGGGCTGAAAGCCCACCCTGATTGATATCTGAATCCCACATCATGTCTGTTGTGTACCATAAAAACCCTCTGCTAGCGGCATTGTATCTACCACCAATCATCGTGAGCCAAGAAGTCGGCTTGTATTCTGCAAAAGCGTAATCCAGCATCGCGTAACTCTTCTCATGTGAATCTTCCAAGGTATGATTCGTCGAACGGGGATCCTGCCCACCGCTCGCCAGACCTGCACCGACTGTAAACTTGTCGTTGGGTTTGCCCTCAATCCCCAGACGATACCGGACACGTCCGCGATTCCTGATCACAGTGTTTCCAGTTCCTTCTTTCGATGTACTCTGATAACGAAGGCGGGCATCCCCCTTCATCTTGATCGACTGAACCCATGAAGGAAGCGCATCATTCTTTTTCTCTGCGATCTGCTTGTTGACATCCTGACGAATATCGTCTCTCAGGATCTGCGCCTCATACGGCGTCAGGATCCCTTTCTCGACGAGTTTCTGAACCAGAAGGTCCGTCTCCCCCGCGGAGGCAAGACCCGGACACACCACCAGGCATGCCGCTGTGAACATCCACATGATCTTCTTCAACATAGTTTCCCTTTCGTTTTGGTTTATAAAGACGTTTGACACAATTTAGTCAGACGCAATATAATGGATGCATGTTAAGGAAATATTAAGCGGATATGAAGTGTAAATAAAGGCGATGCAGCTAGGAAATAAATATAACAGAACACAATAAATCGCAACAACTTAAGCGCTTAATGCAATCTTGTCTTCCAGGATAAGGGAATCTGAAAAAATCCTTCTTCCTCGATCACTTTCTGCCCGTCGGAAGACAATTCAAAGGCAATAAAGCCATGCACCTCAGGCCTCGAATGGGCATCAATATACTGGATCAAAGGACGAGTCAGAGGGTATGCGCCCGACTCCACTACATCTTTATCCAACGGACTTAAATAAGGATGGTCTTTGGATGCCGCGATCATCAAAGGACTCACGCCTTCTGCCTTCCTTATAAAGGCCACCCCAACAAACCCGATCCCAGATTGGTCCGCTTTGACCGCCTCCATGATCCCCGCATTTCCTTGAAGTCCTGCCATTCTGGGAGAATAGTCTGCCTTGACGACAAGATCCCTTAAGAACACATAAGTCCCGGATGTCGACTGCCGACCATAAAGCGTGACTGGCATATCCAGGCCACCCAATTTCTTCCAATTTGTGATTTCACCACGAAAAACGGCACCCAATTCATCCGTTGTCAAGGTCCGCACAGGATTACGCTCATTGACAATGATCGCAATGGCATCCGCCGCAATCACGACCTTCTTGGGCGACACATTCTTGCGGGCCGCCCCCTCAAGTTCCTTGGCCTTCATCTCACGGGAAGCATCCGCAATGTCCGCCGTTTGATTGATGATGGCCGCAATCCCCACCCCTGATCCGCCACCTGATACTGCTATCTTCACTTGAGGATGATCCTTCATGTAAACCTCAGCAAGGCGCTGGGTCAGCCGGACGATCGTATCAGATCCCTTAATATTTATATCTTCTGCGCACACTATCGGTGAGAATAATAATAAGAAAAGAACAAAAAGCGTCTTTTTCATATACTCCATAGAGCCTCCCCATCTTTTTCTTACCCCGCTTTTCCCCAATAAAAGCAAAAACATGCGGGATTGCCGTACCCACAAAAAATCTGGACTTATGGTAACAAAAGAATCTTGCGAGCGCGAGCAGTTCTTTTGCTGATTGGCAAAATCAAGAGAAATAGTCTATACTTCATCAAAAATCATAAAGGAATCATGATCGAAAAAACAACGCCCTTCAATAACACCAGTGCTCGTAAGATAATCCTGATCGTATTAAAATGCGTCCTTGTCGCGGCTCTTCTGTCGAGCGGTGCTTTTCTCTTTAATTTATTGCGCGCACAACAGCTGGAAATAAAAAACATTTCGCAAAAGATCAAGGAACAGGAGCTCCAAATATCCGCCCTCAGACAGATGCTCGAAGAAACAAAAGCCAGCCAGATCGCCCAACAAAGAACCTTAAATCAAGCAAATCAAACGATCGAAGCCCTTAAAACAACCCACGCATCACTCAAAGCAGATACGCAAAGAATAAAGAACTCTGAAAAAGAATGGATGAAGGAATCACTTCTAAGCCTCGGTAGCCTTGAGGCAAGAATTAACGAAACAACTTCCAGGATGGAATCGCTCGAAAACGGCTCATCGAATACGAGCAATGAAATGAAGCTGCTTAGAAATCAAATGAACTCGCTCAAAAGTCTTCTAAGAAAAATCGTTGAAGAGACCCCTTTCTCTTCCTCTACAAAAAAGCCCCCTCAAAAAGCCATTCATTCAGAACCCTTGAAATAATAAAAACGATAGTCCTAACAGAATGCAAAATAAGGATCCGGGGTTCCGGTCTGCAGGATGACCCCCTCAAGCCGAAATCAAATTTAAACAAAACTGTACTCGAGAAAATTGGAAGTCCGCCGTGATTCAGAGCAACTTCCTTTCTTGAGCCTCACATCTTCCCTGCGAAAAGGACGCTTGCGGATCGGATGTGCCCGACACCAGGCAATCGCATAGCGCGATACCCATTCCTCTGAGGCTCTCTGCCACCCAATATCAAAACCAGCCTTCTCGCTCTCGATCCATTGGTACCGCCCTATCTCTTCCCTTACCAAAGGATCTTTCAAAAGATCAGTTTCTGCTTTTTTCATCGTCGCCCCCATTCAAAACCATTGGAAAACCCTGTTTAAAAACGCCGTCTTGATCTGCCTTAAAAGGCATGCTTCTTAAGAGGATACTTGCGACTGGACTGCGCCTTGCCCCATGCCATAGCATAGCAAAAAACCCATTCTTGCACAGCCTTGGCCCATCCGATATCATTCCCTCGTTTCTCACTCTCAATCCATCTGTACCGCTCGATCTCTTTGCGCGCCAAAGGATCTCTCTCAAAATCAATTGTTTCTGTAATCATCTTCCCTTCCATCCCTTTCTATCATGTCAATTTTATGAATATAGTCTCTCAACGCAGAACGGGCATGCTCCACAAGAGCGCGCTCCCGCCATTTGAGAGCCTGCGACCCCGCGAACCCGAATTCTTTCGCCCGATAACTCAGAAAATTATCAATCTTCTTATCTTGATCCTCATACGCAGCCATAAAACCTCCCTTATATTTCCGTAAGTATCCCAAACGAGTATGAACTGCAGATAAAGTAGAGATTAATTAATTATTATGACCAAAGACGAGGGCACTAAAACTCTCTGGAAGAAATTAAAAAGCAAAGAATTTGGCCGGATCTTCAATAGGCTGGAAAGCAATAATATTAAAATCAAAACCACGCAACAGGCTAAGAAATCGCAGCGGATGTGCCAATACGAAAGGCTGTAAATTCTTGATCAAAAGAGAGTCGCCTTCTCTAAATTCAATATTATTCTTCATACCAGAAAGGTCCAGCCCGCCGTTCTTGAGATCTTTTTCCATAGCAGGCTCAGCCGCTTGAATTACCGTTTCCAAGCGGGGCAAGATCTGTGTTCGCAACGGAGTCATTCTAAAATTCTTGATCGCCGAGATCTGGCCGTATAAACTTCTGATCTGCTTCTTTTTGCTTTCAGAAAGCGTTGCTCCATCTTCACCACCCAAGGCCGCAATTCTTTCTTTCAAGGCATCCACCTCATGCTTATACTTAAGATATTTTTGTGTGGCTCCGGCGAGAACCGGATCGCTTTGGGATAACTGCTCATCTGCTATCACTTTCCTGGCAAGTTCTCCAGTCAGCGCAAAGATCTCTCCATTGACCGACGCCCTGAGCTTCCTGTTTACCCACGACATCTTCGACCCTTTCGGACCGCGCAATCTTTCTGCCTCTTGAGTTAATCTCCCAACCTGCTTTGTATACCGAAGATATTCTTGTGGCAGCTGTGTATCAACCGAGGAAGAATGCGAGGCCTTCTGCGACAACCCTGCAGGAACCGAGACCGCGGGCGCGACATCCTGGATCCTTGTTCTCAAATATTCCAGGATCGGCAGCCATTGCTGGTCAGGAGAATCTTTTCTCCTCCTTATCTCATCCGTCACGGTATCCACCAGATCCCTGAGTCCGTCAATTGTCAGGCCAGACACGAAATCCTGCCAGTTGGGAACCTGGTCCTCTTCCGCGACCTCATAGTCCTTAAAAAACTGGTCAAGAGATCCTTGAAGATCCTGTCCATCAAGCCCTTTTCCCGTCAGAAATTTGTTTAAAATCTGCTGAACAGGGACAGAAGCCTTGTTACTAGAGAATGCGTGAGCAAAAAGCAAGACCGGATACCAGGCTTTACGGATAGTCGCCAGGGAAATCGGCACCGATGTGCGCTTGCCAACAGCAAAGACAGTATCCTCTGCCAAAGATTTTGGTTCGCTAACGGACTGTCTGGCATCTGCTGTTCCCTCAACACTCCTTAATATTGGCTCCACAACAGTCTTGCTCGGCTCCTTCGTTCTTTGCGGAATCGTCTCCTGGTCTTTTTGTTCCTGAGACAACACTATGGACTTATCCGTACTGGGAGGCTGTGTTTCTTTCGAAGCTGACCCTTCTCCAAGAGCAGGATTGCCTGATCCGTCTTGCGCCGCAAGTGATGGCTGCAACACGACGCTCGTTTGCGGCAATGGCTCTTGCGCTGGCCGCCAAGAGATGATGTCCCCTAGGCCACCTTCCCTTAATAGTTCAATAACCCTCTCCATGTCTTTCGGCCGCTTAACGTGGATCACCTCTCCTGCACCACGATGCGGAAGAACGGAATTAATGGTCAGGTGATTCCCCTCGGCTTCTCTGGCCTTGGCAAACAGCTCATACAAAGGCCTAAAGATAGCGCGTGCATCATCACGATTCGTGATCTTATAATTCTCTTTTATATCAGAAAAACCAACCCGGGTATCCAGATAGCGATCGTCCCCCAGATCCTCGGGCTGTTTAATAAGATTATTAAGCACATCCGTTGTCAAATGCAAATATCCTAACTTTTGCCGCAAGCTTTTATTGTCCTTCAAATCCTGATGGACTCTTCCCAATATCCTGACAGTCTTGGGACTAAATCTCATCACGCCAGTTGCGGCGGGATACTGCCTTATAGAGTTATTTCCCAAATCATAACTATAATCTCTTTTCAGACGCGTCAATGTATTGTTCGTCGCTCCTCTCTGCTTTTCCTTCTCTTGACGCTCCGCTATATCCAACTTCTCCAGGATCTCTTGCACCGTGATCCCATCCTTGGCAAAATCCATGATCATCAATCCCAAGTTCTTCAATGCTTCTTGATCGACCCAATCGCCTAATATGTTAATATCTTTATCAGGGAAATTCAGCATGGGGCCGAAATACACATCACGACTATAAATGACCGTGTGCCCCCCCGGCTCAGTCCCGACCTGACCCTGTTTCTGTCCGTTCGAGGCCCCCATCGCGCGATATCCATTGATCACCGCCCACTTCAAGCTGCTTTTGTCCTGACCTTGATTAGCACCATGAAAAACAAACAGGACTTTAACATCCTGCCAGGGAACCCCCCTCAAATGGGGATTCTCTCTTAAAAATTGCTCATCATTCAATTTGTCCTGGACAACTTGAATAGCATCAAAATAAACATTCGCACTTCCCTTTCTAGTCGCTGGCGCCACAACAACAGGAGTGTCCTTACGAAAAAGCTCCCCTTGACCTTGGGAATCCTTCACAAAACCCCTCACACCTTCTTCATCCCCGGGATCTTCGGGGAGAACCATGATCATATCCACACTTGCTTTACGAGTCGGATCAAGCTCTTTCTTAAGCGCCAAAGCCCCCTCTTCTATCGCCAAACGGACAATATTCTTTTCCCCAGAACCCTGGGCTCCTCCTATTGTGCTTCCGGACGGCATGCCCAATTTCTCAGATAAACTAGAATCAAATTTTTTAATAGCCAAATCAAAGATCACCTTCCATGGCATCTGCATCAGTCGTAGATGCGGTAGCCAAAAAGTAATGATTTTTCCTATAAAGAACACCAATCCCAGAATGCTCAGCTGTGTTACAAACAACGGAAACACACCCGTCAAAGCCAGAGCAAACAATCCGATATTGCACAGAAAGGGCACAAACAACCATAAACGACTGCGAAGCCTGCGCACCTTGAGCATATAGGCATCCTTGGTCCCTATAGGAGAAAGCAACGTATCAGCGTTCTGAATTGATTCGCCTAATGTTTGTTCACTCTCTTTAATAATCTTTTTCTTGTTGTCAGCGTTACCGTAAAGCCCCGGCAAAAAAGATTCCGAATTTTCTAATAATTGTGGCAATTCATTTCTTATTCCTTTTCTGGATCCTCCTAATAGAAAACCATATCCTGAACAAAAGCGCATAAAAGGATAGATACCAGACCATTCAAACAAGTGACTATTAGCGAACTTGTACGCCATCACCATGTCAATGATCCCCCGAGAGCGTAAAATTTTTGTATATCTAGCGCTATACTTAGCCATATTGATAAGGTCGCCAACATCTCGTAAAAAAGCCTTCTTCTGAACCGGGTCAAGATCCGACCTATTTTCCAGATAATCCTCCAGCACTTTCATTGTGTTCAAGGCCAATGAGTTAAAATTAATAAGAACACTGTGATAGCGCTCATTTTCAATAGACCCGCCCACATGCGGCCTTCCCATCAGTCCAGGATCATAAGGTATTTCACGAAGAATTTCAGATGCATTATTCATAATATTGTTAAGGTCGATAACAACACTTTTCGGGTCAACCTGTATGCCATCCTTCTTCCACCGGAGCAGAACACTCTCCCATATCTTGAGGTGTTGCAGGGTTTTCCCAGGCATCTCGATACTAGGAATGGAAAGAAGCTTTGCCTTTTTCGACGCACGTCGATTAAAAAGCATCGAGAAAAATCTCTTTTTCCCACTCTCCCCGTTCTGATTGGCCATCGCAGATTCATGAGTTCCTCCCTCATTATCTGACTTTGGCATCACTTCCATATCATATTTATCCAAAAGGCTTCTTGTACTGGAAGAATTAATATGAGCCTTCCATAAAAGCTTTCTGCCAAAAAGTCCTGCGATGATCAAAGCGAGTGCGCTACTGAACGCCCAGGTAAAAAACGGAGCCCGGGGCAAGTCCTGATTATTGTCCTCAATTGCCTTAGCCGTTCGATTTCTCCAATAAGTCAAATCCTTCCGAAGAACTTTTGTTGTCGGATCATTTTCCTTATCAAGCTGATCCAGATAAGAAATCAATACTCGAGGGTCACCACTTGAATCAATTATCTTTTGCACCTGCTGCATCAAATTCAATTCTTGAGGATTATAAACAACCTGTCCGAGCCACAAACGTGGACTATTTCTTCCCGCCTCGCGCAGAAGTCCAAGCGCCTGTTCCACAGCCAAGGCTTGAAGCCGAAGATCCTTGTCTCCTGGCTGTAAATCGGTAGCTGTTTTCAGCTCGTCAAACGAATATGTTCTCCCGCGAAAATTCGAAGGCCATGTCTGGCCTGTCCGCCGAGACATCTTTTCCATGGCGCGGCGTACGATATCAGTAGAAACCGGATCGCTAACGTCCTTTACATCTGTCAGCAAACGATCGTTCCACTCGCGGCCTTCCACCAAATTACAAAGATCTCTGGCATCTGCTTTCGCTTCATCGTTACCTGCCTTAGCCTCATCAACTTCTGTATAAGCCGACAAAACCAGGATCCGCCCCTGCTGAGTTTCCATTAATTTGTCCAGCGCCATGCCTCTCAAATTTCTATCAGCTTTTAGAATGCGTGCAAGCTCAGGCAGGCTTGGCGGTCTTTTCAAATCAGTAATATGAGCTTTTCGTGCCGTATCATCAAGATTACCGTAATAAGCCAGTAGCGATGTATCTGTCATCGATACAGGTGAGACGTCATACACCATGGGGCCTGGCCCCAGAAGAGAAGGCCCCGTGGGGCCAACAAGCGTATCTGCACCCGCCTTGCCCCTCTGATATAATTGTTCGGGAACACGCCCTTCGATATCCCTCCATTCTGGCGAGCTTGTGAGAAACAGCTGATTCACCTTCTTAAATTCTTCAGACATAAAAGCACCATACACATCATCAGAAGAAATATATATTGGCAGTTGACGAAAAGGCCCTTTATGAAAGAATTCTTCAAGATTAGCCAGCACCTCGCGCCTTAAAATCTCATCGTAAATGAGCTGGCTCAATCTTTCTGACCCGCCCTGGTTACCTGATCTTAATGTCTTATAGATCTGGGCCAGCTGCTCAACTGTCCAATAATCACTCTGCAATAAGCGTATCCTCCCCAGCGAATTCTCCGGCGCCCAGGATAAAAACGTCAACAAAAACCTGCGTGCTGTATCCACTGAAATTCGTGCGTGGGCTGGGCCTGTCTCAGGGGAGTAATTCAATTCGGACAACTGCTTCAGGGCATTTGGGTCATTGACCAGAATATCGTTAAATGTATGAAGGCACAATTCACCAAGGACTGGATTCTTCTTCTGGGGATCTTTAGGATCAATCGCCTGATCCGCGATATAAACCAGAAACCGCGCATCAAACCCGTCCAGATTGACCATGTGCTGGAGAAGCCTTTGCCGGACATCGTCCCAAGGCGAATTCAGAATAATCTGCTCGACAGTATCAATGCCCTTGTGATTGCTCTGAAGTGTTTTTAAAAAGAAATCCAACATTTCCACCCGATTCATAACATTAGCATCCTGCGTGAGAACCCTTACAGCGACATCATATTGTTTTTGTGAGAAAGGCTCTTTCCCTGTCATCATCGTCCCCAGCTCTATGGGACTAATCCCCGGCGCACTAATCAAGACATCTCCGACCGCAAAGGAATCCCGCGGAGGGGAAGATGGTGTCGGAAAAGAAACCGTCAACCCCGAGGAACCTTGTCCCTTCCCTTGGCTGGCTGTTACAGAAACGGTATTCAATCCGGAAACAGAGGCGGCGACCACGGCCTGGGCCTTTCGAATCGTCGCGGAATTCGCCGCTGCCCCCACATAAGTCTGATCAGATCTCAGCACATCCAAGCCACACAACGCGGCCTCCATCTTAAAATACTGCGCCTCAAGATCAGTGAGGTCTGCCGCGGCCCGATCAACAGCAGCATGGGCCGCCACCATCTGACCAGGAGAATAATTCTTGCTCGCTGCCTGCTGAGCATCCATTTGCTCCTGCGTGGCCACGACTCGGGAATATTCCTTCTCGGCCTGTTGGATCCGTTCGCTCAACGACTGTTTCCACGCCGAAGCCGTAGCCTGTCTCTGTTCAAGCTCCAGATTAACATTGACAAGATTGTTAGAGGAAAATCCCCTTTCGTCAGCTGTGACCAATTTGGCCACCTCGCTTTTCGGATCATCCATCCGAAAAGTGACCCCCATGCCCCCTGGGTTGACAAACGACCGGGGCGAAGGGACCTTCGACATAGGCGAGGTCAGATTAGAATGCATGCTCGCCACATCAAGGATCCACTTTAAGTCCGGTCTCGCAAAAACAGTATTCTTTCCATAGATCTCGGCCAAAATATCCATCAGACGATTCGCCGCCTGAGCCTGCAGCAATTGAGCATTCGAACCAAGCCTGCCTTTCAAAGTGGCCTCTTCGGCGGCGGATGTACCTGGAAATGTCCCGTTCCAAGGAAACTCCGGTACGATCGGCTCTTTGGATTCAGACCCCATCATCCTATGCAGAGCAAGAGTTGCAGTCTGCTCCTGGTTTTTCCAATATTGCATCTCCAGACGCTTCGCCGTGATCTGCGAATCAAGTTCTGTTAAAGCATTGCTCTGAGCCAGACCGGCTTCTCGACGGGCTTCAAGGGCTTTTTTCTGCTCTTGCAAAAGTTGAAGAAAAGGCCTAAGCTGACTCTGTCTCATCTGGGCCTGACCAATAACGGCAGCGTATTCCAAACTCACCTGTTCGAGCCTGTCCTTCTCGGCATCCACGTGGTGCTGGGCAGCGTCCTGTATGGCCTTGATCACCGCCGCCCTTTTTTCAGGACCATGATCCTTATGATCCGCCCCTTTCCTAAAGAGACTCTCAACAAAACCAAAAACCAATTTAAAAGGATTTGGGAATCCCGCCGATACCTCACCACTTGCACCAACATTAACGCTATCGACACTCAAAGAAGTGCTCGGATCAATGCCAATACTCAGATCCTGCCCCTGACGGGCCTTCCCTGTCAGACTTTGGCTCTGAGCCAAACTCGTCCGCGCAGCAAAATACCCTAGCGAATTGGCCCTTACCTTCTCGACTATCTCTGCTTTAGTGTATCGTGCCCCAGACACATCAGGAATCGGCAAAGGAACGATCTGCTTAGAGGCAACAGTGCCTACCGTCGATCCTCCCATGGCCACAGAAGAAGGGATCGTAACGTGAGCCAACGGATTCATGGCCGTCGCAGAACGCGAGGACTCCAAACGCGTTGCCTTGACCTTGGCCAAGACTTGGGCAACACGGGCTCTTTCACTGCTATCCGGGACAATCACCTGTAGCGGAAGACCCGCATAAAACGCATTATGAGGATCATACACCTTGATCTTAACCGCCTGTACCGGACCCAGATTCGATTTCGAACTTTGTACCCCTGGATCTGTCTTGATCACCTCCCCCACCCCGTATATTCCCGCAGGCGTCCGCAGGACAACCGGATCGCCCTCGCTAATTTGCAGATCCCGGGAGAACAAAATAGAATTATCCGTATTGCCAATCACAAACTGCGAACGCTGCAATCGCACGGCCACTGCCCCCTGGTCAAATGAAGAAGGCTCCCAAGAGATCTCCTTAACCATACCATCAGCGGGAGTCTTGACAAGTAACCGTCCGGCTTCATCCTGCAAAGTCTTAAGCCTGGCTGACAGTTCGGCTTCCCTGTCCCGCAAATGAAGGACCTCATCAGGAGATACCCCCATCAGACCACCTGAAGACTGAACATTCTTTAGCTGCTTCTGAACCTCTTGGAGTTCTGACATGGTCTTACCGAACTCATCCAGGGCAGGACCTTTCTGGGTCAATATCCAATCATCGACCTGAACCCTATCTCCCGGCTGGACATTAAATTGAACAGGGCCAACAGAAGGCGTCCGGATCTCCAAAGAAGAGGCGTTCTGATCGACAGCGACCCATGTACTGGAAACACTATGAACTTTATCCAGACCGTTCTTATCCTCAAGAGGAGGGATGATCTCTATCACAACAGCATGCTTCTTACCAATATCCGGAAGCCCATCAGGACCGTAAACCGAAAAAGTGACCAGCAACTGAGTATGTGTCGGATCCAATTGCAAGACAGCGCCTGTGGGCTCGAGCTCTTTATCACCAACCCGAAACTTATGAATACGACCAAAATATGTCTGCTCCAAAGGTATGGAAACCTGCAAATGGCCTCTATCCTTAGGGATATAATCCGTAAGGCGCTGTCCTGCGACAACTGTCATGCCATCGTGAACACCCTCTCTATCAGGAATAGAAAGATCGCACGGCGCCTTAACGACCCCCACAATCCTTTGCGCCTCCAGTCCTTGAATCTCGACTTCCAGATTGGCTGCTTCGATCATAGTTTTACTGAACTCCGGCCCCGTTGCTCCCGCCGCCCAGTCCGTACTGGTCAACATATCTGTCCTAATCTTCAATTGCGCGCTCTTGGCAACAATCTTCTCAACCACCTTTGAATCCTCGATAAAATATATATTTTCATCCTTCGCATACTCCTTCTTGCCGAGGTCAAATTGTCTTACAACCCCACCTGAGGGGGCGCGCATCAAAACCATGTCCTCGACCACAACCGCTTCGGCTGAAATAACCTGGCCTCCCTTAATAGCGGATGGCGCGGATGTGACTTTCACTGGCGCTATGCTCGGAGGTGCTTTGAGCTGAATATTCTGAGGGGCACCATAAATTGGTGAAAGAGGTGCCTTGGATGGACTAACCGTAGTGACTGCAGCCTGTGGAAGAGGAGTCGGAGCAGGCATCGTCTGCGCCA
The DNA here is from genome assembly GCA_015228785.1 of Candidatus Omnitrophota bacterium. Classification (GTDB taxonomy): domain Bacteria; phylum Omnitrophota; class Gorgyraeia; order Zapsychrales; family Fredricksoniimonadaceae; genus JAAYZZ01. Next base: position 14,841 of record JADGCU010000014.1, on the reverse strand, counting down.
AGGCCTTGGAGCCAACGCCGGTCAACAATCCAGCCGCAAGAACAAGATTCAAGAGGGCTTGCCTAGACATCCCTCTGGGAAGCAAAGAAATCGTAAAACGAGAAAGCTTATCCCCCAAACGTCTGATCAATGATGCCTGTTCAGGCTTAAAAGACGGCATTGGCTTAAACTCGATCGCCGCCATGGCTGATTCCAATACAACTCCTCCTGAAAAATAATGACGGGGAACAACAGCCTGCTGATCGGGATCTTCTTCCTCACGAATAACATTGTAGACGCCTTTCTGTAAGGCCAGCATATACTGCTCATAGATCTTTTGACTGATCTGCTTGTCTTCTATCTGAATACCGGATGTTTTCTTTTGATTCGTATAAACCTGGTTAACAACATGGTCTTGAAGCTTCCGCTTAAACCAGATCGCCAAGATCAACGAATTGACCATTTGACGCAAGGGGGCAAAATACTGGCCTTCATTCACCTCCCGCTCAAGGGCCGGGATAATAATTTCCCGGGCGATCTTCAAATATAATTCACTGGCCTGATCAACACTGCCCGCAAAAGATTTATCAACTAGCGCTGACTTCTTCATAGTCAGATAATCTTCATCCAGCATAACTTTTAGACGGCTTTCCGATATAAAGGCCGCATCTTTTTGTTCATACACAACAGCTTTTTCCGGAACGATCCATACTTTGCTAAATGTATTCAAGGGGAGATCAACATCCCCATATTGTTTCTTAATCTTGGAGTAAATCTGCTCCCAAAATGTCTTGCCCGGCTCCCGCTCAGGGAAGGTCATAGAAGCGGCCAGCTGCTTAAGAAGATAATCTTCCATAAGCATATCCCGGCCCACGGTCGTTCGTCCCAAATCCGGATTGATGATGCGACCGGGCTCAGAAGGAGACAGGTTCACCCAAAGATCTTGTTCCGGAATTGTCAAAAATGTCAGGAAATATTTGATAAGAAGGCGGGACTCTTCTTCATTGACCTTCGCCTGATCCCCGCCATCAACCAGAAAATTAATCTTAAGAGGATCGGCCGGGTCAATGGATATGGCTTTAAGACTAGGAAGAGCCGTGGCCGACGAAATGGACAATAAAGTCCCTGGAAGAGGCGCCATGACCATACTTTGCGCACGCGCCTCTTGAACCCGAAGAAAGTCAATACCAATGAAATCACAGCAATAAGAAACCAATACCGTCAAACATAAGACCCGAAACCATGTCCACTGTCTTAAGTCACGCAAACTTCCCTGTTGCCGCGATCCAAACATGATCCCCTTTCAAACACAAAAACCATAGTGGGCAATAGTCTTCAATACTGCCAATGAAGAATAGCCCACTATTGTTAATAAAGTATTAAGGGAATGTTAATTTATGTTGGACATGACAAATAATGTCAAGATATGGCAGTAGATTCCAGAGATCCATAAGAATCCATTACGAACGTAAATACAATCAAATTCTTAGTCTCTTCCCCACAATGAGTGATAGAACTACACATAAGTAGAAAGACTGCTCCACATTCGATATAATTCGACCCGTAAAACAACAGTGACATATTTTCTAAATATCAAAATGGAAAGAAACTCGCAGAAGAAAAGAAAAATGCGTGGAAAACGGCGCCTTTTTATGACTTCTTTACTGTTTTCAATTTAATTCATTTGCCGAAAAGAATCTCAAGACCTTTCTGATCCGATCCGGCTTCATGACCTTACCGCCCTCTCTCCTGAAGATTGAGAAAACAACTTCTCTATCCTTTCTTGAGGAAAGATCCTCGTCCTTCATCCAATGCCAAGACTCTACCCTTTTAGGGGCGCCTTCTTCCATCGTAATTTAGCTCGATAAGAGCGAAGAATCGGCCACCAAGTTATCACCAAATTATGCCAACGCGAACCTACAAACGAAGAACCAAACACCTCTCCCTTAATAAGAAATTAGTCTCTATTTAATATTCCGTTTATATTGGCAATTAAAATAGATTTTAGAAAGGAGGTTGCCATGAAAATAAGCAGGACGATAAAAAACAGAATAAACAAATTCGCTGGACATACTCCGACATCTCAAATAAATTCTAACGAAGCCATTAACTCCTGGTCTCAATATTTACAAACAGGTGGCAATTGGTGCTGCGGCCTTTCCTTAATTCAAACCATCGCGGAAGTCGAACGCTCCAAGCGCACCGGGCTTGAAATCACAAAATGTGACACCCTCATAAAGAACCCTGCTCATCAAAGGTTTGTGCAGCATGAGTTTTCCTGGTTCACAAGAACACACACACGAGTGTTCTGCAACTAAGACTGTGGCCATGCTTATTACAATAAATGTCAAAATATAAAATTAAAAAAGGCCCGCCATGATAACGAAACAGATAATGGAAAACAGAATTAACAGATTTCTTGAATGCCCTCGAGCATCTCAAATGGATTCTAACCGAATTATTACTGTCTGGCCCAACATTCACAAACAGCTCCCGTACGGTTATGCTCCAAAAACATTAATTTTCGGCAACTCAGGGCATTATTAGACCTATATGACGATGAAAAAGACTAGCATTGAGCTATTGAAAAACCCTGCAGTTATCGACGAAATTGAACGGCATAAATGGCTCGAAAGCGAAAAAGCTGGCCAAGATATCGGCATGGAAAAGGCTACCCGCGACTGGTTAGTGCTGCACTCCATTCCTTGGTGTAAAGCGCACCAGCCAAAGGACTGAACAACAGCAAATGACCAGTCCAAATTAATCGCACCCGCCTTTTGGCAACAGCCGCAGATGATTTATGCCCTTGCCTACAATGCCTGCTCCAAACATAAAAAAGGGTAACTCCTTTTGACCAAAAGAAGCTACCCTTTCTTCGCCATTTCAAAATTACTTACCAAAATACGTTTCCAACCCCTTCTGATTCGGTTTCATGGCCTTTTCGCCCTTTCTCCAATTAGCAGGACACACCTCACCATTCTTCTCAAAGAACTGAAGCGCATCGACCATCCGTAAAGCCTCATCCACACTGCGGCCTAAGGGAAGATCATTAACAACCTGATGACGGACAACCCCTTCCTTATCAATCAGAAAAAGCCCACGATAAGCAATACCCCGGCCTTCCACCAAGACATCATAATCGCGCGAAATCGTTTTATTGAGATCCGATACGATCGGATAGCCCACCCCTTCAATACCCCCACACACCTTAGGGGTCTTGAGCCACGCCAAATGACTAAAATGCGAATCAACACTGACCGCGATAACCTCAACCCCGCGCTTCTTAAACTCCTCCAGCTTCTCGCCAAAGGCATGAAGCTCTGTTGGACAGACGAACGTAAAATCCAATGGATAAAAGAAAAGAACAACATGCTTCCCCAAAAAACTGGAAAGCTTGAAATTCTCAACAATATGATCCCCCTGAACCGCTGTTGCCTGAAATTCTGGCGCCTTCTTTCCTACTAATACGGACATAACACAACCTCCTGTTTAATAAACTCGATCACTTATCTTTCATGCCTGTTGGCTGAACTCGTTTCTTTGTCGCAAAAGGGCTTGCCGCATTACACACTTTTTACTTGAAATTGAGCTGATGAAAAATCCAGATTTCTGTGTATACTAATATTCAAATTATGAAACAACGAATCCTCCTCATCCTCGCCATCATTTTTCTTATTCTCTCCGCAGGATTATTCTATGTCAACAAGGTCCTTTTGCCCGTCCAAATAAAGGGCATGATCATCAAAGCCTTATCAGAACAAACAGGGCGAAAGGTGAGTCTCGCAACCCTTCAATGGAGCCCTGTCCAAGGCGCCATGATCACAGACCTTATCGTTTACGATAAAGAGAAGCCAACCGATATCTTTCTCCACATCCCAAGCGCATCAGCCCAGATCCTTATCTTCCCGTTCTTTCACAAGAAAATCATCATCCCCTCCATGAAAATTAACGGCCTGTCGTTGTGCCTGGTAAAGACGGGGCAGACAATCTGGAACTTTTCCGATCTCATGAAGCCTTCTGCTCCAACGACGAACAACAACTCTATGCCCGATATCATCGTGAGCAGCTTTGCCTTCACTCAAGCACGCATCAAACTAGTCGACCTGTCATCGGGCGATGAATTTTCTGACAACATTGACCCTCTCAACTTCAAGGGCTCTCTTTCCTTGGCTGACGGACTCCACATCTTTGGCGAAATGGCGATCCCCTCCTCAACAGGGACGATCAAGTTCGACACCCGCCTAGGGCTTCGCGATAACACGTTTAAAGGAGATTTCAAGATCACCAATATCGATCTCGCCCGCTATGTCCGTTTCATGCCTGAGTCCCTACCTGTCACGGTCAATAACGCTACCCTCAAGACCGCAGAAATCAACGTATCTACGGCAGAAAATAACATCACTATTGCAGGTAGCGTTACGTTCCCGGGACTGGACCTGATGCTGGAGAAGAACCGGCGCGTCAAAACAGACCTTATACTCAATAAATTCTCGTTATCCTCCAAGGGGAACACCCTTCTTCTCCAAGGGAACATCACCGGGCAAAAAACCGAAGCGTCTTTCGATAGCCAGATCATCCAAGGAGATCTCCATGCCAATATCCAGGCCCTCTCGCTTGAAAATGGACAAATAAATGCTACTACAGATGTAGATATAAGAAATTTCTCCGCGATCCTCACGGGCGATCAAAAACTACAAGGGAACATCTCCCTCTCATCCTTCAAGATCGCCCAAAATGATAAAGGGCTGACTACCAGCGCCGATATACATGTTGAAAACATGGCGATCCAGACATCACAAGGTCAAATCATTTCCGGAGATCTCTCGCTGGTCAAGGCCCAAGCCCAAATTGAAAAAGAGAAAATGAAGTTCCTGTCTCAGCTGCGGATCGAAAAACTTAAAATTAAAAGCGGGGACATTCTCTACTCGGGTGACATTACATCGCCAGACCTTGTTGTTCTCCAGAACAATGCCATAGACGTCAACATGACAGCAAAAATGAGCAACACCCAAATCAACCTGCCCCAAGGCCTCACCTTCTCGGGAAATTCTACGGCTGCGATCCATCTGCGCCTCGAAAATAAAGCTCTTTCATATGACGGATCCCTTGATCTTGCTGATAACGCCATCAAGAATCTCCCCGTTATCGACGCCGCCAAAGAGATCAATGGCAAAATTCTCTTTGAGACCGAAAAAGTTTCAACGAAAGATCTGTCGTTTAAAGTCTTTGATACATCCGTCGGCGTATCGGGCGAGATCACAAACTTTGCTCATCCGATGCTCAATGTTGATGCTGCGGCCAAGAACGTGAATCTATCCTTAGCAGAACGGTTGATCCCCCAACTCTTCAAAGAGCAAGGGCTCAAAATCGCGGGGCAGGCCAATATCACGGCTCATATCGAGGGAGAAGCGGCCAAGATCGACCAGGCCAAGATCATCGCAACAGCAGATATCAGCGGAGCGTCTATCGAAAGCTCAAAACTCAAACAAAACCTCGATAATATCTCAGGCACAGTGACCTACACTCCCCCTTCCTTATCCTGGAAGACCCTAAGCCTCGATTTCCAAAAACAAACTTATGTCTTCAACGGCCATTTGCAAGATTTCTCCAATCCCACTATTGTCACCTCGATCAAAGGGGCTGATATGGTCGCGGATATACAAGCCAAGAAGATCGGAGATAACATCCACGTCGAAAGTCTAACGGCCTCCCTTTTTGACTCATCGGTGAGCGCAAAAGGCCGGATCGACATTCCAACGGGACAGCCTCCCCTCATCAATATAACAGCTGATGGAAAAATCGCGATCCGCGATATCCCCAAGATCCTGCCACAATACGAAAAGAACATCACGGACCTAAAATTATCCGGGGTGCTTAAGATCAAGGCCGTGATCAAAGGCCCAGCAATGGATTGGCAAAACTGGAACGCGGATATTGCCGTGACAACGCCTAGCCTCTCCTGTATGGGCTATACGATCAATAATCTGAATATCACCGCCTTAGAAAAGAACGGCACATTGGCACCTCTCGAGATCAAAGGGATCCTATACGATGGGAATCTTGGAATCATTTCCACGGTTGGACTAATTGAGACAGGCATTCCTTTTGATACGACCTTCAAACTTCAGCAAACAAACCTGGAGCTCCTCAAGCGCGATATTCCCGCTCTCCAACAAAACCAGTTTTCGGGCTTCCTGACTCTTTCAGGAGAATTGAAAGGCAAGGCGCTTGACTGGAAAAACATGACAGGACGAAGTAACGTTGAGATCGCCAATGGCTATCTGTGGGAATTCCCGATCCTCACCAAAATCCTCGGCATCCTCTCCACATCATTCCAGGGGGGGGACGTCATCATCACTGATGCGAGCGCTACCCTTGACATAAATGAAGGCCGTATATCAACCAATACCTTGACATTAAAAAGCATTGCCGTCTCTCTCCTGGGAGAAGGATGGATAGACTTTGATCAGAATATAAATCTGAATATCACCCCCAGACTTGAACCCAAGACCGGCACCACAGACAATTCTATAGAACCTATCAATCCTACCGCGGGCCTCCTGAACCTGCACGTCACAGGAACACTCCAAAAACCAAAGATCGAAAGCAATCTGTCAGCACCCACAGTCATTCAGAAAACACTGCAAAATACTGTTGGCAACCTCTTAAAGATATTTGAATAGTTCCCAGGGGGAAAAAAGCCAAAAAAGTCTTACGGCGTGAAGCTTCTGTACAAAACACCATTCCTGGACAGTCTCCCTCCCCTCTGAAAACCTCCCAGACACAAAAACTTCTAGACCTTCAGGTTTTAGAATCTAACGCCCCGTTACCACAAGATATTTCTCGAGAAGCTTAAGAAATTTCCGGAAGGCCTCAGCACGATGGCTCAGGGTTTGCTTGATCTCAAGCGGAAGTTCACCAAAAGTTTTCTGATATTGCGGAATATAAAAAAGCGGGTCATACCCAAATCCGTTCGTGCCGCGCCGTTCAGCCGTAATGATCCCCTCACAACTGCCCTCGACAACATCAATAAGCCCATCGTCGTCAGCAAAGGCAATAGCAGAGCGGTAACGAGCAGTACGTTTTTCCCAAGCTACCCCTGAAAGCTCTTGGATCAACTTATCGTTATTGCGCTCATCCGTGGCTCCCGGGTCTGAGTATCGTGCGGAATAAACACCTGGCTTCCCACCCAAAGCATCCACCTCAAGACCAGAATCCTCACCGAGAACAGGCTTCCCCGTATAAATCGAGATCGCCACGGCCTTCTTGGCCGCATTAACACGAAAGGTCTCGCCATCCTCAACGATATCCGGCGGGCTTGATAAATCAAGAAGCGAAAGAACCTTAATATCAAAAGGCTTTAAAAGATCGGCGAGCTCACGAACCTTGCCCTTATTCTTTGTCGCGATCAATAGCTCCTTCATGCCTTTCCCCCAACGGCTCTTTTCTGAAAAAGAAAAAGTTCTCGAATACCTTTCTTCGCCAGCGCAACCATAGCCGACATATCTTTTTCTGAAAACGCCTTGCCCTCAGCCGTTCCCTGAACCTCGACGAACTTTCCATTACCGAGCATCACAATATTCATATCGACCTCCGCCGTCGAATCCTCAGCATAATTCAAATCCAGGATCGCTTTGCCTTCCTTCATCCCAACGCTGATCGCCGCGACTTGGGCTATTAAAGGGCTTTCCGCAATAAGGCCACCCTTCATAATTTTCGCAATCGCCATGGCTAACGCGATAAATCCTCCCGTAATCGATGCCGTGCGGGTCCCGCCATCTCCCTGGATAACATCACAATCAATCTTGATCGTGCGCTCACCAAGTTTCTTCATATCCACAACAGCCCGCAAAGAACGACCGATCAAACGCTGAATCTCCTGCGTCCGGCCAGAGCCACCAGCCTTCTCACGATTGATCCTCTGTGTACATGAACGCGGCAGCATCCCGTACTCCGCCGTGACCCACCCCTGCCCCTTACCTTTAAGAAAAGACGGAACACTTTCCTCAACAGAAGCAGAGCACACCACCTTAGTATCGCCAAAAGAAATCAGGCATGAACCCTCGGCGTGCTTTAGATAATCTTTTTGAACCACAACCTTGCGCAACTGATTGGACGTTCTACCATCAATACGTTTCATAACTTGCCCCTTCGTAAAACACAGGACGCAGGAAATAACCGATTCATTTCATCTGGCATCCCGTGACTTGTGTACTTATTTTTTCCGCGTGTACTCAGCCTCTACCGCCGTGTAGATCCCCCCGCGCGGATTCATCTCAACCGAAACCTTCATCCACCGCGGCCTACAGGCCTTCACACAATCATCAAGAAGCTTGTTAACCAAATGTTCATGAAAAATTCCCACATCACGGTAAAAGATCGTATACATCTTGAGAGACTTTAATTCCAGACAATCCTCTGCTGGGCGATAATCAACCATAATAGTCGCAAAATCCGGCAATCCCGTTTTCGGACAAATACAGGTGAATTCCGGGATCTCCAGATGAATAACATAATCCCGATCCGCATACTGATTGGTCCAGACCTCAATCACGGGAGTCTTCAACTGACGTATCTTCTTCTGCAAGCCTTCATAAGAACTGATTTTGTCCATGGCAACTCCTATAGTTAGACGTCAGGCGTAAGATACGCCGACGTCTTGCATCTGACATCAAAGACTTATCTTAAATTCATAAATTTATGCATCTGCGGTATAATCCGGACGTCCGAAAGATAATTCAGACAGTATGTTTGAAATTCACGACATTTATCGATCACGCCCTCTTTAAGATCAAAATAATTGGGTTGCAGGAAAAGCAGCAAGCTGGAATCACCCTGAGAAATCATTTCAACAGATCTCACAATGTCCTCCATCGTGGTTGTGTTCGCCACGACCATCTTAATAAACACATCCTTTCCCCAGGCCACACGTAAAAATTCGACATGCTCATCCCAAAAAGGAACACATCCCGTCGAGCTGGGAAGCTTCACATCCATAGAAACAATGTCAACATCCTCAATCACCTGAGCCAGCGCCTTAGGCAGCGTTCCATTTGTTTCCAAATAAACCGGGATCTTATATGCCTTAAGCATCGGCAGGAATTCTTTTAAGAAATCCACATGAACCAAAGGCTCACCACCCGTCAGACTCAAAGAATGACACGCCCCTCGAAGCTGATCCACCTCTGCCAAAAGCTCCTCTGCTCCCATTTCGCGAAACCCGCCTGGCTTAGGATCCCTGGCATGCGAACTATCACACCAGGCACAGTTCAAATTACATCCCGCAAAGCGCACAAAGACCTGAGAAACGCCGGCATACTTGCCTTCGCCCTGAATGGATTCAAAGATCTCAACGACTTTAGCTTTTTCTTGCACCATAAACAGGGTCCTTCATGCCCGCTTCCTGAAAACCCCTGGCCCGAAGCCGACAACTATCACAAACACCGCAAGGCGTCTTATTCCCCTCGTAACACGACCATGTCATATGATAAGGAACACCAAGTTTTGTCCCAAGAGAAATGATCTGGGCCTTTGTCATTTTAACCAGGGGTGTCAGAATACTGATCCCTTTCTTTTCAACCCCAGCCCTCAACCCTTTATCCAAGGCTTTCTGAAAAGCAGCGAAAAATTCCGGCCTGCAGTCTGGATAACCAGAATAATCGATCGCATTCGCCCCAATAAAAATAGCCCTAGCCCCAATGGCCTCGGCGTAAGAAGCCGCAAAACTCACGAAAATTATATTTCTTGCGGGAACATAAGTCGATGGGATCTTCTTACCTAACTGACGCGGAACCCTGATCGTCTTATCCAAAAGGGCGGATCCTTTCCAGGGAAGCGAGATCTGGACAAGCTTAAAAGGCACATCAGCCTTTCGCGCAAGCACCATGGCACTCTTTAATTCCCGACGATGCCTCTGGCCATAGTCAAAGATCAGCGCACATACCGCATACCCTTTTGACTGCGCATAATAAAGAGTTGTCGCAGAATCTAAACCGCCGGAAAGAAGAACTACAGCTTTCTTCATGAGAACACATCATCATTCGTCACTCATCCCTCGACCCCATCGAGAAATGAGCATCAAATGTCCTTACTCATAATACACAACATCTGCCTTCTCCGACTCCCAGACCTGGACCTTAACAAGTCGAACGGGCGCAATCAACGTCTTATATTCCATATAAATATATTTTGCGAGATTCTCAGCCGTTGGATTATGAACTTTGAAGAAATCCTGATCATTCAAACATGCATGATCAAGCCTTTTTAAAATATCTGACAAACAACGCTTCATCTCAACAAAATCCGCCATCACACCAATGTCATCAAGCTTCTCCCCGGCCACCGTTACCGCCACTTTCCATGTATGGCCATGAAGATTCTTACACTGACCGTCATAATCACGCAAAAAATGCGCTGAAGAGAAATCTCCTCTGACTGTAAGCTCAAACATATACTTCCTTTTCAATTAAGATCAAAAAACAACCCTTTGAACATGAGGTAGATCGTGCCCCAAAAATCTCTTGGCCACAACACGAAAATGCTCTGGCTCATCCGACACCAAGAACTGATGCTTAGGCGGATGCTGGTTCTGACGCATCAACTTCTGTTTTTCCAGAAGATTCTGCACCTCATGAGCTGTCTCGACAGCAGAATCCACAAGTGTCACACCGCGACCCATCACCTTCTGCAGGACAGTCTTTAAGAGTGGATAATGCGTACACCCCAGAATAAGGGTATCAACCCCGTTCTTCTTCATGGCCGCAAGATATTCCATCGCCACGGCTTCTGTGACCCGATGCTCCTGCCAACCCTCCTCGACAAGCGGCACAAACAAAGGGCACGCCTTCTGAAAAACCTTCGCTCCACGCGCCATCCGAAGAATAGTCTCTTCATATTTTCGGCTGTTCACGGTAGAAGGGGTCGCTATTACCCCGATCCGCTTACGGCGTGTGGCAGCCACAGCCCGACGGGAACCGGGCTCAATAACCCCGATCACAGGAATAGCATACTCCCGCTTAAGAATGTTCAAAGCCCAACTTGTGGAGGTGTTACAGGCTACAACTACCATCTTCACATTGTGTCTCAAAAGAACATTCATATTATCCCGGGAGAACCGTATTACCGACTCTTTGGACTTAGTTCCATACGGTACGCGCGCCGTGTCACCAAAATACACGATCTGTTCATTCGGTAACAGACGGGTGATCTCCTGAACAACCGTAAGCCCTCCAATACCCGAATCAAATACGCCAATTGGCCTGTCACATTCCTGAAGCATTTCCATACCTCAACACATTCTTTGTGATCGCATCTGCGATCCTCTGACGATACGATTTGTCCTGTAAAAGTTTCGCTTCCTCGGGGTTGGTGATGAATCCCACTTCGATCAAAACAGCCGGGATCAATGTGTTTCGAAGAACATAATACCGCTGAGGCTTGCTGCCTCGAGCCTTCCCGCTAATCTCAAAAGATAATCCGCGCGCCACACTCTCTGCTAATCCCGGAGAAAGACTTAATTTATAAGAATATAACATATCCGCGATGATCTTACGGACATCCACATTCTCTTTATTCATATTCAACGGGGCCACAAACTTCTTTTCATTGATACGCCGCTGATCTGAAAACTTATCCTCGATCCCCAACGGATCAGCATAATAAACCTCAACCCCACTAGCACCACGGCTCTTGTTGGCATTGGCATGAATACTAACAAACAGATCGACCCCTGATTGGCTGGCCCGCTCCGTCCTTTCCTGAAGCGTAATAAAATCATCACTGTCCCGCGTCAACACTGCCTTGATCCCGGCAGCCTGAAAAGCCTCAGCCGCCCTTAAGGCAATATCGAGATTGATATCTTTCTCCCTCACCCCCCGATATCCAACGGCGCCCGGATCCTTTCCCCCATGACCTGCGTCGATCATGACCTTCTTGATACGTCCGGCCCGCGCCACCTTCTGATACGCATCCTGGGGTTTTCCTGAAGTGCCGATCACCACCTGCTCAAAATCCGCAGGGACCATAATCGCGCCTTTCTTGCGACGAAGACCATCACTCAATGCTAAACGATTATTATCAACAAGGACAATATTGCTCCCCACAAGAGCCCGGATCTTTCTTCGCGCATAGGTCATATCAACCGTCTGAGAAATCCCATCCCAACGGCACTCCATGTTATACCTGGCGCAAAGCGCTTGAAGAGTTTCTTGGGACGTTGACGGAGGAACAGCCCTAGGCACAGTCGCGCACCCGGCCAAAAACACCATCACACATAAAAACAATATCCCTCTTACATCCATCTTAAGGCAACCTCTTTTCTTCAGGAGATACGGTCACCGATGAAGCCTCTGACACGGAAACAACCGGGGCTACATGTTCATCAAAAGAAACGACCTTGGGCGTCAAGAAAACCACAAATTCCTCTCGGCGCACAGAACGATTATGATAACGAAAGGCCAATCCCAAGAACGGCAGGTCACCCATAAGCGGAACTTTTCTGGCCGTCAACACTTTCTCCGTCGCAATAAGACCGCCCAAAACAACCATATTGCCCGCCCTCGAATGAAGAGTAGTGATATGGCCTTTTTGAGGGCCTTCATGCGTCATAATAGTCGTCTTAATAGCCCCATCCACATCCACAACAGGCTTAATGAAGAATTCCAACGACGCAGCCCCCATCCGAACAGGGGAAAAATTCTCCGGAGCATCACTAGTCCTAACCGTATTAAGAACAAGATGCGGCTCGTCAAATCTCACCACAAGCCTGGCCTGATCATCTGGAGATATCGTAATATCAGAAATCGGATATTCTCTGGCAAACCCGACCGTGTCCAAAGCCTCAAGTAAAGTCGAAAACTCATCATCCGCGATCGTTCCCAGGCTCAATGTATTGTTTTTTTCGCCCCCATTTAAGAAATTGTAAACCCCCTCAAGCCGCAAATTCTGAAAATCAGAAACAATACCCGCCCAATCAACACCATTCAAATGCTCTTCATTCAAGACAACATGAACAAGTTTGGCCTGAAGAATAACCTTGCGCCCACGCGCATCAAGGATCTCGACCAGCTTACGAATCTTCTCAACCTTAATAAGCGTATCTGTCACCACAAGATGATTTTCTTTAGAATCACAAGTTATCCCTCCCAGGCTCTGGGTCACCATGCCCTTGACCTCCTCCAGGACATCTTCCGCTCGACTATATTTAAGGGGGAGCATACTCGTCACGGTCTGGACATCGACCTCCTGGATCAAGGTTTCCATGGCCTTGACCTTCTCCGCACTATCAACCAAAAGAATACTCTTCATCTCTTCGTTGGGAATGATCTTACCGTCCCCGCTCTTCATCTCTGATAAGAGAGAAACAATATCTTTCGCAGCCACAAAGTTCAGCTTGATAACCTTTGTCACTCTTTCCTGGCCAAAGGCATGACCATATTTCGTCATATAATCTTGCTCGGTCATCACCCGAATAATGCGCCCCTCATCAGCAAACGCAAGCCCATTAGCCTCAGCCACAATACGCAGCGCCTCTTTGGCGTCTACATTCTTCAGGAAAACACTGACCGTGCCTTCCACATTCCGCCCGGCAATAATATTGATCCCGCTCTTTTGAGATATCAAAGACAGGGCATCAGATATATCCGCGCCCTTAAGCTCCAGTTCATCAATGATCCCGCCCTTATCGATAGCCACAGGCACATTTTGCGCAAAACCTGAACAGGACAATAAGAACAAGAAAAACAAAGCATTGAAAAATACCCGAGAAGACATACGCAACCCACTATCCTTAATTAAAATTAAAATAAACATGAGTATTGTTATTTATTTAAGTAGAGGTGTCAACTCGAAAGATAATTACGAAGAACGAAGGAATTGTCGATCAAAAAAAGAAGTCTTCAGCTCAATAAAAACAGGCCGCCCATGCGGACAGGTCATAGGATCCTGACACAAGGAAAGTTCCTTCAGCTGATGGATAGCCTCAAAAGAAGACATCGCATCCCCTGTCATCACAGACGCTCGACAAGCACGACTAGCAAGCGCGCCGCGATCGGCCCTGATCACTTTATCCTCAACCAAAAACGAACGAAATACGAATTCTGGATGTTGAAGAAGCCCCGGATGCGCGTGGATTAACACCGCGCCCTCATCAAGGCGAGACGTATCAAACCCAAACACTTTCCAGTCTTCTTCCCCAGATTCCCATATCATCATTTCCTGCGGCGTCAGCTTAACAACACACGGTGTCAACAACCGCTGCACCTCAACTTTTCCACCCATGATCTGGCCTAAGAATTTCTCAAAAAGGACCCTCTCTTGAGCTGCGTGCTGATCAAGCGCAAACAAAGATTCTCCTTCCTCAAAAAGATGATATTTCCGCGCAAACGTCCCCAAGAATCGCGCACGCAAGAGCCGGGCTTTAATCCCCCCGTCCTGCTGCGAAAAAAGATCCCTCGGCATACTATTGACCGAAGAACTCTCCTCCTCCCGCCTTTCCGTACTGCGAAAGGTGGGCAGGCCCCCTGTCTGACCTGGAGCAAATATGATCCTGTCCGCCGCAAGACCTTCTTCTCTCCATGGTTTCCCTGCGTTAAATGTAAAAACAGGATTATGGGAATACGCCCCGCCAACTTCCTTGGCGCCCCCTTTGGTCATCAGAGCCCGCTCAACAGCCTGACGAAGAAAACTTCCAATCCGCGATTCCTGCTTAAGACGGACCTCTCGCTTCTGAGGATGAATATTAACATCCACGTCAACGGCGGGCACCTCAATCAGAACAATGAAAAAAGGATGAACGCCATCGGACATAATCAGCCGATAAACATCGTTCATCTGAAACGACAAGTTCTTGTGATACACCGGTCT
>JADGCU010000123.1 GCA_015228785.1 Candidatus Omnitrophota bacterium | reverse complement strand
GTCGGCGTGAAAGTGATCCCCCTGATAAAATACGGCTTGCCCTCCACACGCATCTGCCATTGACCATTGGAATATTTCACGAGTTGAACATGTCCCTTGCCGCGTGTCTCAAGGATCTTTAAAGAGGACATCTGTGGAAGAGCCGCGATCTTTTCCTCAAATGTCTTGAGAACGATCTTCCCTGGATTGACCTTGATCACATCATTCTTCAGATCCGTGTCCTCTCCATTCTTGATATCAAATGTCGCGCCCTTAAGTTCGCAATTCAGATCAGAATAATCCCCGCACAACCGTTCCATGGCGCCGATCGAGGCAGGCGCGACATACCACACAAAAGACCCGTCCGCCCCCCAGCAGGCGGAACGCGGAAAATGGACCAGGACCGCGTGATACGCCTTGAGCGCAGGAAGAATATGCCCCGCTTTCTCGAGTACCTGCGCGGTAAAGAACGTTTTCACTCCCGGATCTTCCGCCGCCTGACTCCACACAAAAAAAGCCTTCTGAAACTCACCTGATGTCAAAAGATCCCAGCGCGAAGCCTGGGGATCCCCCTGTGACATGATCCTCTTGTAATCCGGATCCTTAAAAACACCGCCGGTGTTTGGAAAAACTCCCTCCCCGATCGCATCCCGAAGGCCTTTCATGTCCTTCATCTCAAAATAATACCCTTCCTGCCCAAGATTCTTGAATGTGCCGTATTTCTCGTAATCCACGAATGTCGACGATCCCGGATCATTCAACGCAAAAGCAGGCTTCGGCAGAGGGCTCCCTTTAAGAAACTCTCGCCAACTGCTCTCCGCGGCCCAAGACGCTGACAAAAATACAGGAAACAAAATAAAAACAACCAAACAAGAGAGAAATAAATTCTTCATGAAATTCTTTCTGTTATCACAATACCTCTACGCCTTCACCTGGGGAACAACACCACTATCTCACCGCCGACACATTCAAACCTTTTAACTTTTCACTTCATTCTCACCGCAAAGCCTTGGTCCACCAGCTCCTGATTCAGAAAGATGCCCTCAGCTAAAATCTTCTCTGGATCATTCTCACCATCAGGGATGTAAAAGACATCCGCCACGAACCTACCGTAAATGTCGGTCTTGTGAGAACGGATGACGACCCGACTGCCGCGCTGTAAACGTCGCATCATCTCCTCTTTGGCCTTCTGGCCCTCTTTGGTCTTGAGCTCCGGACAATCAATCCCGCGCAGGCGCAGGCGCTCCCGGACCGAGACACCAAACCCCAAATCAACCTCAACCAGAAACGTGTCGCCATCCACCACCCGCTCGATCGAGGCCGGATAGGTGTAGCAAGGCCTTTCCATCAACTTGACGCCTTTAAGCGCCTCATCTGAAAGAACAACCTGAACACAAAATCCCAGATCAACAGCCTGTGAACCTTGCGGCACTTCCATCCCTACAGGATACGCAAAGGCGTAGGTGTTTAGCATCAGATGGGAAGAACGCGTCAAGGGGCCCAGGTCAGACGCATCTCCTGACCCTTCCTCTTCCTTGACCAGACGCCTCAATTCGCGGGTAGTAAGCCCCTCCTTGGCTGCCAGTTTTTCGAGCCTTCTGCGGGTCTTGTCATCTGTAACCCCAAGCAGCTCAACATAATGCGACCACGTCAATTCCCTCGGCGCCGAGGATTTTGGATGAGAAAGGTAGAATTTTCGCATGCGCTCAAGATTGGGAACAGAGAAGCCCAAGTTGTACCGCTTCAGGAGATCCTGAGAGAGCCTCTCGAGCAAACGATCACCGTAGGCTGCCCGAAGATCCCCATCCTGATCAACTCGAACAATCCGCTGGCCAATATTCCAGTAAGCCTCGGCCATGGCCTGGCGGGTCGCGGTGTAAATATCCGCAATATCCTGAAGAAGACCCTCGTATCTGGCGGTCACCAGTTCATTCGGCATGGGAAAACTTTACCTCAAAAGGGAGCATGAAACAAGAGAAGTCTGCGTTAAACGGCACGTTAAACGGGGCGTTAAACGGGGACACATACCGGTACGTGTCCCCCATTTATCCTGTCACGGCCTAAACTCCCGCTTTGTGCCTCGACGC
>JADGCU010000013.1:38661-43169 GCA_015228785.1 Candidatus Omnitrophota bacterium | reverse complement strand
GGGTTCACAAGAAAAACCCGGCCTGCTGCGTTCATTGTCCCAAGGATCGAGGAGGCAGAAGAAGAACCCGTGACACGGTTCAAAACAAGGCTGGAGGCTCCCTGAGTCTGGTTAAAATTAACAGTGCCACCCGCACCAATCGAAAAAGTACGCCAATCAACAACCATGCGCTGGGTATTCTGGTCAACCTGGAGGGTATCCCCGACACGATCATTAATAGCGCCAGTACCCGCCTGGATCACGCCCCCCTCAGGAAGCATCACACCAGCGGGTGCATCTGCGTAAACCCGAACGTTGGAAAAAAGGAAACAAATGATCGTTAAAAGAGAGACAGTACGGCGGAAAAATCTGGACATCACTCTACCTCCTGGGATTTTACTCATAGAAGAAACCGTTTTCTTGGGATTTTCATAATAAATATAAACTATTTTTTTGAAAACGTCAAGGACGTCAAAATAAAAGAACAAATGGCATAAAATGCTATTATACGTATATATAGATTAAAACTTATAAGAGACCTCAACCCATGGATGAGGACGATTCCCATCACTAGGAAGCTTACCGATGGGATACCCCATTTCAAAACTGATCGTGAGATCCTTAGCGTTATAATGAGTTCCAAACCCATAACCCTTTAATGTTTCCGTCTTCTTCTCCCCTGCAGGATTCTTGTTGGAAACAAAACCCCAATCCCAGAATGTCACAAGTCTAAGAGCATCATAGACTTTCTCCTGTCTGAAAGGAAGGCTTACATACTTGGGAAAGCCATATAAGGGAAGGGACCATTCAAGTGATGTGAAGTAGCCTTTATCCCCTGAACGCTCGGCCGGTGGATAACCACGAACGCTTACCGGGCCACCAATCTGGAACTGTTCTGAAGCGGTCAGGGTATTATTTGTGAACTGCGAAGAATTCTTCCAAAGAAGCGTTGTGAAAAACGGTAAGGGCTGTAAACGGTAATAATTGGCCAGGGCTTTTGTGAATTCTGCTCCTGAACCTGCGCGCGATGCCAGAGGACTCTTTGACTCCATTCCACCCATGATATCCGGAACACCAAAATCAACTTCCGTATTCACAATATTCCGGCCCCAGCTATCAGAACCATCCACATCAAGACCTGCCTTGAATATCCTAAGGGCATCTCGGGAATTCTTGGCTCCACTAAGATAGTTATTGATATCCTTGTAGTCAAATCCGCCGTTCAAACGGAGATCAAAGGCCTGCTTCTGTAAAAGAGCCTTATTGAAAAAGACGCCATAGATCTTGGCCTTACCAATAGAATCCAGGTCCTTATATTCTCTACCAAGAATAACTTTGCTCTGGGCGAAATAACCGCCGATATCAAGAGTATCACTCACAGGAAATACGTAACGCCCCTGGTAAAGCTTCAAATAATGGGACTCAGACCTCTGCGCCTTCAAAAAGACCTTATCATCATGACCCGTGATATTGTTATGCTCGATCGAAAGAGAAAAACGATTTTTGTCCATAAAACGAGAGCCGAAATTATCATAACCAAACCCGACATGGATGGGCAAATTGTCCTTCACATCCATAGCCAAATCTGTAGTCCCACGCTCTTTACCAGGAAGCACAACGACCTTGGCCTTCCGATCCGGATGCTCATTGATGGCCACAAGAACCCGCTGAAGCGCCGAATAATCGAAGTAACTGCCAGGCTTCATGTTAAGCCTCTTCTTTAAAAGACTTGTCGAAAAATACTTGTTGCCCTTGACATCGATCGCTCCCAGTTTTCCTTCAATAAGTCTAATGAGAAGCGTACCATCTTTAAGGGTCTGCGCAGGAATATACGCACGGGAGGTGATATACCCCTTCTTGCGGTACAGATCTGAGATCAGATTGGCGATCCTCTGGGCATCCTTCAGAGAAATTTCCTTGCCTTCAAAGGAAGCGACCGTCTCCCGAATATCACTGACAGACAGGATATCGGAACTCTCAACATCTATCTTATGAATAAGGACTTTTGGACCAGAATCAGGAAGGATAACATCCTGGGGCTCTGCCAATTTCTCTGCCGGTCTTTGTCGCTCGATCTGGGCCTCCAGGGTCTTTTTCTTCTCAACAGCCTTTTCCTGTTGGGTCACACCACCTATCGTCTGCGAAGCAGAAGGCTGAGCCAAGACCGATGACGGAAATGAAAAAACCAAAACCCAAATAGCAAGCCCTAAAACTGGTATCATTCCCTTCATAAAATCCCCTTTCACGCATTTACCTTTGGATAGCTAAAGAATTATGTAATATTTTCTTTTTAACAAAAAATAAGTCAAGATAAAAATTACAGCCTCAAAATTATCCTCAAACCAAAAACCCTGACTACAGCAGGTATTCCCCTTGCGAAAACTCTTTTCTAACCCAAAACCCTTTATTTTTCTAGGTCTTCCACTCTATCAAGAATTGATAAAGTACCATAAAAGTACGAATCTCTTCACAACTAAATAAAGAAATCCATATCCTGTGACTTCCCTACAATAATTGAATCCCGATTTAATTACCCATTAAGCAAATAACCTCTTAATAAGTCAAAAAATCTTTGTCTTCTTCGGAATTGAACCCCGTTGTCAATTCTGCGATAGTTCTATTCTCTAAGCTATATTATAGAAAGAATTAATCATGCCCTCTCCAAAACTCGTTGTCATCGGCGCTGGTCCTGGCGGATACACGGCAGCCTTTCGCGCCGCTGATCTGGGCCTTGATGTCACGCTCATCGACAAAAGCCAAAACCCCGGCGGTGTGTGCCTTTACGAAGGGTGTATTCCCTCCAAAGCCATCCTCCATGCCGCGAAGATTCTCTCAGACATAAAGCATGCTCAGCATATCGGCATTTCCTGCGGGGACGCAACCATTGATATCAACAAACTTCGCACTTGGAAGGACAGCATTGTTGGCAAACTGACCAGCGGACTCGGTCAGCTCACCAAGGCCCGAAAAATCACCTATATCCAAGGTGAGGCAAGATTCTTAAATTCCACCACACTCGAAATCAAAAAACCCGATGGGGTAGCGGAACAAATTGCCTTTGACAAAGCCATCCTCGCAACGGGATCCAGCACAAATACACTCCCCTTCCTGCCCCAGTCATCGCGCATTCTGGATTCAACCACCGCGCTTGGAATTAACGCCATCCCCACATCACTTCTCGTTATAGGCGGTGGATATATCGGACTCGAATTAGGAAGCGCCTACGCGGCTCTGGGGGCCAAAGTTTCTATTGTAGAAACTCTCCCTGACATCCTCTCAGGTGCTGACAAAGACCTCGCAGATATTCTATTGCGCAAACTCAAAAAGATATTTACCAAGATCATGACCGGCACTAAAGTCGTGAACGGTGAAGAAATCCCTGAAGGCATCCGTATCACACTCGAAGATAACAAAGGCACACAAACAACCGAACTTTACAGCTATGTCCTTGTGTCCGTCGGACGTAAGCCCAATACTCAGGGCCTTGGTCTTGAAAACACCAAAGTCCAGCTTTCTGAAAAAGGATTCGTTGAAGTCGATGCGCAGCGGAGGACCGATGACAAGAATATCTACGCCATCGGCGACATAACAGGCCCGCCCATGCTCGCCCACAAAGCCTCCTTCGAGGCCAAGGTGGCTGTTGATGCGATTCTGGGAAAAGACACGGCCTTTGAACCCAGATGTATCCCCTGCGTTGTCTTCACAGACCCCGAGCTTGCCTGGTGCGGATTGACAGAACAAGAGGCTCTCGCCAAGGGACTCAATATCACTGTCTCCAAATTCCCTTGGGCAGCATCAGGACGCGCACTCACAATCGACCGCACAGATGGCACCACAAAGATTGTCGCAGATACAAAAACCGGACGTATTTTAAGTGTTGGAATTGTCGGTGTTGGCGCAGGAGATCTGATCACAGAAGGCGCGCTCGCTGTTGAAACTGGCATGAAGGCCGAGGATCTCGCCCTCACCATCCATCCCCATCCGACGCTATCAGAAACACTCATGGAAGCAGCCGATGGATTGTTCGGAGATCCCACGCACATCTTCCGCCCAAAGAAATAAATCTCTTTTCAATGATTTCAATCTCGGGCAGAAAGAAAGATATCCGCTCTCTGGCCGTTGGCAAGTTTATACTTTCGACTATCCCCCGCCGGAATCTCAAGCACATACTTGGCCTTAACTCCCGGAGAATACACCGAGCACGGATCCGCCTGGCATGGAGGAACAGTCTCTTCAATATGAACAACAACTTTACTCTCATCTAACCAAAGAATGTCGATAGGAAACGTCATATTCTTCATCCAAAAAGGGTATTCATCACTCTGATCGAAAATAAAGAACATCCCATGACCAGAAGACATTTCCTTACGAAACATAAGCCCCTGTTCCCGGTCCTCTGGTGTTAAAACCACATCAACCTGGTAACAGAAATCCTTGAAACAAACTCGCGAAAGCTCTGCGGCATGGCAACCGGAAGACATAAAACAAGAAAAACAGAAATTGGCAGAAGTATATATACCGTAGTATAC
>JADGCU010000013.1:0-38651 GCA_015228785.1 Candidatus Omnitrophota bacterium | reverse complement strand
AAATATCTCATTTTTTATAATCTTCCCTCTCTCCCGTCAAGCGTACCCAATCGCGAAATGACAGGTCGCCAGTGATCGTACGATTCGCTGACGCAATCCGCTCATGAACATAAGGATGCGTTCGTCCATAATACTTAGGCCGAATCGGCTGCTTGCGGTCATACTCCTGAAGGGCCTCCAGCATCTTGATCATGCCCTGAGCATCATACCCAGCAAGTTTCATATATTTTATGCCCAGATTATCCGCCTGGATCTCATCCTCCTGAGAATATTTTAAAAACATGCTCTGAAAGGTGGCATTGAGCCCTCCCGCAAGCGCAGGGCTTGCCGGGATAGAGGCCAGGACAACGGCCAAGCTCGCATAGGACGCCTGAAGACGCTTGATGCTATGCCGGGCTGTCACATGCGCAATCTCATGAGCAATGACAGCAGCAAGCTCATCATCATCTTTAATATATTCCATCAACCCCTTGAACATATAAATATACCCGCCCGGAAGCGACATGGCATTAACAATCGGCGAACCCTCTACCTCTTTCTCCTCGATCACCTTGCCAATATAAACGATATCCTTACGATCACAGACATCCGCGATCTTTTGAGTAATCCGCTCTACACGTTCATTCATTATCGGATCATCAATAATCTTTAATTCCTTCTCGACTTGAAGGGCAACAGCCGCACCCATCTGCACTTCCTGATCCGTTGAATAAACACTCGTTTCCTGTTCATTGGTCGCGGTATTAAAATTAGTCATAAGGCCGCCACAGCCAGACAAGAAAGGCAAAAAACACAAAACACAGGGCACAAAAAGAACCATGAGCTTTCGAAACGCCCACGCTTTCCTTTGTCTTATGTCCTGTGTCCTATGTCCTGTGTCCTTATAAGGCATGGATACCAAACTTCTTCAGCATCTGAAACAACTTCGCCAAAGGAAGTCCCACAACATTCGAGTAATCACCCTCGATCCGCGGAATAAAAAGCCCACCCCTACCCTCAATATCAAATCCACCGGCCTTATCCATAGGCGGAACTTCCTTATGATAACGATCGATCTCATCATCAGACAGAACGGTCATAAAAACCTTGGTCTTCTCGTAGTCGACGAGCGCCTCTTTGCTCCTGACATCGATCACAGCAACCCCAGTATATACCCAATGCGGCTCGGACATTAACTCCTTAAGATTCTTCTTAGCCTCTCGCAAATTCCGCGGTTTTAACACGAGCTTACCCTTGGCATAAACAACAGTATCAGCGCCAATCACCAAGGCATCAACCTTAGTTTCTTCCGCGATGTCCAAAGCCTTGATAAAAGCATTCTTTTTAACAAGATCTGCCACGTTGGTCGTAATCTTTGAGATCTCTTCGACCTTTGACTTCTTAACGACAAAAGGAATCTTCATAAGTTTCATTAAATTTCCTCTTTGGACCGAAGCAGAGGCAAGAATGATTTTCTTCATAAAATGATAACATCCTTCACAATTTAATCTTTTAGAAACTCAGCGGCGGTAAATAACGACACCAATTCTACGCCCCGCGAAGCTAACGCCTCCTTGGCCCCATCTTGACGGTCAATGATACAAGCGCAGCGAAGAGGCTTAAGGCCATCTTGGGCAAGGGCATCCAATGAATGGATAAAAGCCTTTCCCGTCGTTGCCACATCATCAATAATAACGATCCGATCACTTTCTGTGAGCGCCGGCCCCTCAACCATCTTTCCTTTTCCGTGCCCCTTGGCTTCCTTGCGAATAATGAAAGTCTTCACCGGCCGCTTCTCAAGAAAACTCACCGCTCCCACGGCCCCGACCATAGGATCTGCCCCCAGTGTCGGTCCACCAATGGCCGTGGGCTTAACCTCTTTCACCAAGTCATGAATCAATCGTCCGCATAAGAACGCCCCTTCGGCAGACAACGTGACCAAACGCGCGTCCAAATAATAACTGCTTTTTTTTCCTGAAGAAAGAGTGAAGTCTCCCTTAAAGAACGCCTGACTCTTCAAAAGATCAAACAACCGCTTTTGACAATCCATACTCGATGCCGTTAACATAAACACCTCTCCATTTCGTACTGTTTTCCACCCACTCTCATTGATTCTACATGCCCAGATGACCCATGATAAGAAACTCTTAATTGGCTTCGGGCGGGAGCTCAAGCTTTCTACGGTAAATCTCAAAACGAAGAAGCATACGATATTTAAGAAGTTCTTTATAGCGCACGTACTCCTTGGGCTTAAAGCCACTGGTCGCATGGAAGGCCTTGGACGCCTCCATCTCAACCATCACATCAATATACGCATCTATGAGCTTATCATCAGAAAGAACTGTGATATCTTTTTGCTCCAAAATCTGGATCTCATCAGTAGGAAAAGCAGCAAATGAACTCCCTCCCAACAGAATCCCCCAGAGAATACCGGCAACAACCACACATTTCTTCATAAAATCCCCCCTCGCTCTATTCTAAAAAACCACACCCATCTTGACGCCAATCTCCCGCGTTGTATTCGATGGCTCCATCGCAATCCCCACAAACTCATAACCTGCTGGCCCACTCATGTGCGCCACTTCCGAATCCTCAATATCCCAAAACCGATAGAACGGCTCAACAAAAAACCCAAACTGCTGTATATCCTTCTTAAAATTAAGCGCAACGCGCATACCATAACCCTTCACCTGCTTATTCTTGATCGAATCATAATGATAATTGACGCCTTCATAAGTGATGTCAACAGGCGAATAGCTCCTTTGCATACCAGCCATCAGAAAGTCATATTCCATGCTCAGGCGCGCCCTCCAATCACCAATAAAACGCTTTTCGATTTCCACACCAATAGGAAGATAGTAATAATGAGAAACGCGCCTGTACCCACTGATCGTGTCCTGGACCCCATGATTGTCAAAAGTTCCGGTGACCTTGGACGCATCATCTTCAAGCGCACGGATGCCAAGGCCTGTGAAGGGTGTCACGGTCATCCCATGAAAGGGCATATCCAGTCCCGCAATCGCTCGACCTTCTACAACCCAATCAGGAACCCCACTCATGGTCAAAGGCACGCTATCGCCATTGCCGAACTGCACTCCTCCCGTATAATTCAACGTCCCCCTGGCATAACGAAGCTCCAAACGAAACATATTCATCAATCCTGAAAATAATGGATCCAACTGATTGGGACGAAACGTATGATTTACAAAAAACCCGAAAAAGCGCCCCTTGAGGTCCATAAAATGATCCCCCTCAACGGTCTCAAGATACTGATACCCATAGGTCTCCAGCCCCATCTCCGTTTCATGAGGCCTGCGTGCCAACAGAGGTTCCTCGGAAGAATTATCTACCCGGGAGGGTTCATCCTCATCGAGAGGTTCTGAAGAATATCTCGACTCAGAACGAGTTCTTTGAGGGAGCATCGCATCATCACTCGCTGGACTGCCTCCAGACTCATACTCATCCAAGGCCTGCGACACTTCCTCACTCGGCACGTACCCCCACGCGCCTGATGACAAAATAACCGCACAACCAAGAACTATAAGTAATATTCTTAATTGATGCATAAATCCTCTTATTATATCTATATTTGTTGTATCATGCCCACAACGTCAGTCAAGAAGGAACGCGTTTTTTTGACATGTCCTTTCCGTCGTGTTAAAATTTAGGCATGTTTATGTCTGTTATATCTGATCTCACAGACCTCATATTCCCGCGCAACTGTATCCTATGCCACAAATACGATGAGGAAACAAATAAGAACCCACTATGCCGTTCCTGTCAGAAGAAGATCCCCTATAACCATCCGCCATTCTGTCTACGATGCTCCCGGCATCTTGAAACCTATTCGCCAGAAGGCCTGTGCCGTGATTGCCAGAAACACTCCCCGGATTTCGACTTGGCCTGGGGATTTACCCTCTATCAACCTCCGATGAAAGAGCTCATTCCGTCTTTTAAATTCCAAAATAAGACATCCTTGCGAAAAACATTTTCCCACATTGCACACACATTCCTCAATCGCTACTCTCTGCACCTCAAAGAATTTGATGCTATCATCCCCATGCCACTCACGCCAACAAGACTCCGTGAACGTGGCTATAACCAGGCGCTATTATTAGCCGAGGGATTATCCCAAATCCTTCACCTCCCATGCCTTACAGACCAACTCGAACGCATCGGCCACAGCACCCGCCAAAGTGATCTGGGCGAAAAAGAACGCTGGACAAACGTTCGAGGCGCTTTTAGAATGAAACCTCTTTCGACCGTCAAGGATAAAAAGATCATCCTCGTCGATGATCTCCTGACAACAGGGGCAACAGCCTCAGAAGCCGCTCACGTGTTAAAAACAGCAGGCGCTGTTAAAGTTGGCATAATCGTTCTATCTTTAGCTTAAATGCGAATTCTTCATAACTACATCCTCAAAGAATGCGTCATCCCCTTCACCATCGCGCTTGGCGTACTGACTTTTGTCTTTCTCCTAGGATACTTGCCGCAACTAGCCAACAAAGTCATTAACCAAGGCATAAGTCTTTCAACCGTCAGCCTGGCGTTCCTATACAATATTCCGGTCCTTCTCGGATATACGCTCCCGATTGCAGCCCTGGCCGCTGTCATTCTCACCTTTGGACGATTCTCCTCAGATAATGAAATCGTTGCGATCCGCGCCAGCGGCATCCCCTTAAAAACCGTCCTGGCGCCTCTTATCGCACTGGGGCTGGCGCTCTCTTTCTTTCTTCTTTTTCTCAATGACAGCGTGATCCCCAAGGCCTATCACGCCCAAAAAGCGCTTCTCAAAGAAACATCAACAAAGAACCCCGCAGCCTTGCTTGAAGCCGGAACATTTATTGATGCCTTCGACGGAACGGTCCTGTTTATCTACCGGATCGAACGAAACCGCTTATACAATATCCGCATCTACCAACCCCAGCCCAATGGAAAACCAACACGAACGATCATTGCTCAAGAAGGCGAATTCACCCCTGTTCCAGGAGAACAAAAGGTCATGCTCAAGCTCATCAACGGAACATCTGATGAGCCGGACTTCAACAACCCCAACAATTTCTTTAAACTGAATTTCAAACAGTCTTTCATGACACTCGACCTTTCCCGAAAAGGCGGCAAGATCGAGAAAAAACCACGAGGCATGACGCTAAAAGAATTAACAAAATCGATCGGATCGTACACCAAACAAGAGATTGATGCCAAGCCCCTCATCACAGAATATCATCGCAAGATCAGCTGGTCGTTTGCGCCGCTGTTATTCATCCTCCTCGGATTTCCCATCGCGGTCATCACCCATAGACGAGCCAAAACAGCCAACCTTCTTCTGGCTATCATTTTCGCAGCGCCTTATTATCTTTTTTCAGTAGGCTGTGAGGCCCTGGCAAGCCAGGGATTCGCGCAACCAGGCATGGTCATGTGGACGCCGGATGTCATCGGCGGCATCATCGTTCTCATCCTCAATTACAACCTATGCGCATCCTAGACTCCTACATCACTCGCTCTGTCATCACGATCTTCCTGGCGACGATCTCTCTATTCTGTTTTCTCTACATCCTGATTGATCTGGCAACACACATGGATGACTTTCTGGCCAATAAAGTTCCGTGGCTCACCATCGGCCAATACTACGTCTCTTTCTTCCCGATCATTTTTGTTCAGACATCCCCGATCGCATCTCTTTTAGCTACACTTTTTACGTACAGCACCCTCAATAATAATAACGAAATAATTGCCCTTCGGGCAAGCGGCCTCGACTTCTGGAAAATTACACGCCCAGCCCTTATTTTCTCGCTCATGATCTCGGCGATAGTCTTTATGGTCAATGAAAAGTTTGTCCCCCAGTCTGCATCCCTTTCCCAAGAGATCAAACAAGACAAGATCAAAGTCCAGCAATCAAATCGCGGACAAAAACGTCCCCCCATCAAAAAACTGTTCTTCTACGGGCTCGACAACCGGCTTTTCTTTATCGATGAGTTCAGCCCCTCAGACAAAACCCTCAGTGGCTTGACCGTGATCGGCCAAGACTCCCGGCAACGCATGACAGAAAAAATAACCGCCATGCGCGGTGAATGGACGGGATCTGCCTGGAAACTCTTTAACTGCCAGATCACCCACTATCTTCCTGAAGATCAGTCCCTGGAAGGAGACGCACCCTTTTTCAAAGAGAAGATCGTAGACATCAAGGAATCGCCGAATGACATCCTCAAACAAAAATCAACCGTGTCGACGATGAATATCCGGGAACTCAAAGCCTACATGAAACGATTCAAGGGAAGTGGCGCCACAGGAGTCCTCAACAGCCTGAGAGTGGATCTCCATCAAAAAATCGCGTACCCCTTTGCCTGCATCATCATTATCCTGGTCGGGCTTCCCTTTGCGCTAGTCACCGGAAAGCGTAAAGGCCTGACCTTTGCATCGGTCGGGATCGCCCTCCTGATCGGATTTCTTTTCTTCGTTGTCAACGCGCTCGGACTGGCCCTGGGGAAAGGCGGCGCTTTACCACCTTGGGCCGCCGCATGGTTCGCCCCGATCCTTTTTCTGACGGCTGGCGCCTGGATCACGAAAAAACTCTTTTAACCGCCTCCCCAAAAAGAAAGCGGGAACAATGTCCCGCCTTTTACATCCTATCAAAACTCAGAACTGCTTTCTTAATCACCCAACCTGTTTTTAATCGTTTTCAAAACTCCCCCCACAGTATGACTGGCCGAACCCACAGCACCCCCAAGAACCTTAGCCCCCAGAGAGAACGCACCTTGAACCCCGGCAGGCGTCATGGCCGTGAGCATAACCACAGACGCAAGCTGCGTCGCACTAGTCATGTTCCTGAATTCTTTCTCCTTCAGATTGACATCGTAGACTGAAACCTTAAGCCCATCTCCTTTGCCTGTATAATCCTCCATGATCACTTTGCCAATATTAAGAGAAACCAAGTCGAACTTCATGGCCATTTCCCGGGGAGACTTTTCTTTCACTACCAGACCACTCTTACGCCCACCGTCTTTTTTCTCAGCAAATTTGAGAGAATTCACATTAAGCTTCCCATTTTGATTCTTAATGACCCGAGCCTCTCTAAGATCAAGTCGCATGTATTTAACATGAAGCGTATTCTTTAAAAACGCAAACGTGTCCAACTGAACATCAATCCCAGGAATATCCACCATAACCTCTTGCGTAGGAAATCCTTCAGGATTATAAACACGAACATCCCTGATTTTGACCGACTGCCCCATGAGACTGAGCGAAAAGTAGCCCATCTTAACATCGACGCCGGCAACCGCCTTTGCGGCAACAATCACGGCAGAGCGGATGACAAGATCCTTGCCCGGGCCCAGCACAACAAGAAGCCCCACAACTATGCATACAATAGCCCATGGCTTTTTCATATCCCTCGCCTATCTGTGATACACCCGAGGCAGACGATTCCCCAAATTACACACGATCTCATAATTGATCGTACCTGCCCATTCGGCGAGATCATCCGCCGAGATCACAGAACCCTTCTGACTCCCTAAAATGACAGCCTCATCTCCTATATTTATTCCCCCGCCACGTAAGGCGAGCGAAATATCCACGATCGTCTGATCCATGGTGACACGTCCCAAAACGGGGCAAGGAAGCCCATTGATAAGAACATGGCCCGTATTTGAGAACGCACGGCGATACCCATCACTATACCCGATCCCCAAAACCGCTGTCGGGATATCAGAAAGCGCTTTAAATGTATGCCCATAACTAATGCCTGAACCTCGGCGAATGGTTTTTACAAAGATCACCCGCGTCTTCACAGACATAACGGGCTTAAGCGATACTTTCGCATGAAGATCTGCGCTAGGATACAACCCGTACAACATGACCCCAGGCCGCGCTAAATTAAAATAACGATTCTTGTAAGCGCCAATCCCCATGCTGTTAGCCGCATGAAGATATTTAAACGGAATGCCACTCTTGATCAGTTCCGCAATAACATCAGAAAAAGCCTCAATCTGCTTCTCTGTAAACACCTTATCCGTGTCTGCGACGGGGAAATGCGTAAAGATCCCTTCAATACGAATATTCTCAAACCCTGCGACACGCTTCACAAACTCCACGGCTTGCGTATGAAGAATACCTAGGCGCGACATGCCCGTATCGACCTTGACATGAACAGCCGCTGTCTTTCGCGCCTTACGAGCAGCGCGGTCCAAGGCTTGAACAAAATCCAGCGTGCACACACTCGAAATCAAATCAAAACGCACAATGGTCTTTGCTAACTCGGGAAATGTTGTTTCAAACAAAAGAATAGGGTGCTTATTTCCTGAAAGACGAAGTGTGACGGCCTCCTCGACATTAGACACCGCAAAAAACCTCCCACCCTCCTTCTCAAGAACCTTAGCGATCTGACCCATACCATGACCGTAAGAATCAGCCTTAACAACAGAAAGGATATCAACATTCCTGACCATACGTGGCTCAAGCTGAGCATTGGCAAGTTTTCTGATCTCACGAAAATTATGACGGGCTGCAGAAAGATCTATTTCAGCCCAGGCCATCGGAGGGGAATATTGAGTAAGTTGTTTCATAAAGGACAGATGAGACGCGAGACTCTCACGTCTTACTTCGTTTCCTTACGGTGCACCTGACAATCTTCCGGATAAAGATACAAAGGCGAGAGCGTATCCACCTTGTCAGACTCGCCTCTTAAGAATCTCTGATACCCCAAACGCGCCAGCTCCTTGGCATAGGGAAGCCAGTGCTTGTCCGTCTCAAAACGCGGTGTAAATCTATTATTCCACTCCTGGGCTTTTGTTATGATGTGATCCTTATACAGTTGAATCCCATCTCCCACAAAGACAACCTCATCTTTCAACAATACCAAAATTTCATCAACAGGCTTCAACAGATATTCACTCCTTCGCGTCAAGCCCGTATCTTTCTTCTCGTAAATCGCACTGTAAAGAAGATTCCTCCGCGCATCATTAATCACACAGATCTGTGTGGGTTTATGGGCTGTGATATTCATCGCGATCACATCCAAACTTGAAACTCCCACAACAGGTTTTCCTGTCACCATGATAAAAGCCTTCATCATAGAAAGCCCAACGCGCAGACTCGTAAAAGACCCGGGACCAAGGCCAATAGCAAAGCCGTCAAGATCATGCAAAACAAGATTTGCTTTCCTTAGGGCATGTTCGATATCAAAAGTAATAGTCAACGATAAATCTTTTTTAGGACGCACATTGTGCGTGGAGAGGATCTTGTCGCCTTCTGTTACGGCGAGAGAAAGATGCTTTGTTGAGGTATCAACTGCGAGTATTTTCATGCGAGTTTCTTAGCCGCCTTGTCAAACCGCTCTTTCAAACTTACCCCCTGATAAGAAAGGGTAATATTCCTGCGATCATCACCTTGATGCGCGAGTTTCACATGCCAGTGATCTTTGGGCATAAGCGCCCCCAATCTTTCGGACCATTCTATAACAGCAAGGCCTTTCCCGTAAAAGAATTCTTCATATCCTATATCCAACAGGTCACTCGCCCCAATACGGTACAAATCAAAATGATAGACCGGGATCTTACCCTCATAGACACTCATCAACACAAATGTCGGCGAGTGAACCTCATGAGGATTGATCTTAAGACCCCTAGCGATCCCCTTTGTAAAAGCGGTCTTCCCGGCACCCAGATCACCGAATAGGCAGACAATATCTCCCGCCTTAAGGCACTTGGCAAACCGTGCGCCCAAGGCAAGCGTATCTTCATAAGAATGAGAAGTCCAGCGGATCGATCGCATCAAAAGTGTGAGAACGCCTTTGTCTTTAAAGAAATATTCTTTCCGTTTTTTCGTCTCAAGGTAAGCTTAGGCCTACCAGGAACGATCACGCCGATCGGGTAAAAACAGAAATCCCCGCGTTTACTCCGGGCAAGCCTCTGCGCCTTTACAGGTGAAAGCGTGAAAAGCAATTCGTAATCTTCCCCCTCATAAAGCGCCTGATCCAACATGGCGTCCTGATGAACCGGAATAAATCTTTCATCAAGCTCCGCCCCCACACAACTGGCCTTAAGAACATGCCCCAGATCACCCGCTAGCCCATCCGAAATATCGATCATCGCCGATGGCTTAAAGTGCTCAACCAAAAACCGCGCTTCCTTCGTCCTTGGCACAAACGTCAAATGCCGACCGGATTTGAAAGAATTACCAAGCCCTCCAGATACAAAAATCACATCCCCTGCCTGGGCCCCCGAACGAAGCACAAGATTCTTTTTCTCAACCTCACCTAAAAGAGCAACATTAATAATGATCTTGTCAGAGGCTACGGTGTCCCCGCCAACCAGACTCACGCCAAACTTACGCGCCAAACGGTAGAATCCCTGATAAATTTTCTGTAGATAATCTGCGTCCATTTTTCCCGGAACGCCTAAAGAGATGACCGCACTCCTCGAAACACCGCCCATCGCGGCAATATCACTAATGTTCGTAGCGAGCGCCTTATACCCCACTTCCTCCGGACACATAGAACTCCAAAAATGTCTGCCCTCAACCATCATATCCGTTGTCAAAAGTTGATAACGCGTCTTATCATACTCCAGAACAGCCGCGTCATCACCCATGCCCGTGACAACATGACGCGACAGGTTCTGAAAACGCTTAAAACGCTCTATCAAGCCAAATTCACCAATTTTTGATAATGCTGTCATGGTAGTGTCTTCAACCCCTAAGCCCTGCATTCTTTTCAGGAATCCTTGCCCGCACAACCCCCGCGCCCGGGCTCGCCACAGCTCGCCCCGTGGCTCGGGGGTGTTTCGCAAGAATCCTTGCGAAACAAAACCGGAATGCCTTACGTTTTATATAAAAACAATAAGACATCCCGGCTTAATTTCAAAATCCCTAATTACTGTTTTGACTATTCTACTTCGCCTTCTCAGCCTTGCGCTTTTCAGCACGCTCTTTAGCCGCCTTTTCCTGAGCTTTAATACGGGCTGAAAGCTCTGGATACTTTGCGAGAAAAGCATCCCGTTCCACCATCAACTGATCATTAAGCGCCTTTCGGGCTTCACCCTGCTTCTTCATCAAAGCCGCCCATTCGACCTGTCCTGGAAGCGGAGCTGGTTGAACCTTTACAGCAGCAAGCTTTACCGGTGCAGCCGTCTGCGCGAACGACACTCCTGAGAAAATCACAAACCCTACGAGTAATCCCAATACCGCCTTCTTCATGCTCTCCTCCTTTGTAAAATAAGGGCTTGCCAGCGTAGCACTTACCACGCAAGCGATAGCCAAATTCATCTTTCATCCCAACAAAATAGATGCACGTCTACGATAAAACTATTAATATTATTATACACAAAAGAATAAGATATTTTCCACAAATTAATTGGACTACAGGCTCCACCCACCTCTACGAAAAGAATATTCCCACCTAGGCTATTGCCGCTCATATCTTATCAATTGAGCCGAAAACAACGGGCTCAAAAAATGAACCCTATCAACAATCATGTTTCATTAAGAACTTCCAATGCTCAGAATCCTGTTAATAGTGCGACAATATGGTTTTTGAATAAGCCCATACTCAGTCACAATGCCAGTAATCAACGTAGCAGGAGTAACATCAAAAGCAGGATTAAAAACTTTAACACCTTGAGGGGCGGTCTGTGTTCCATGAAAATGACGCACCTCATCAGCAGCGCGCTCTTCGATCGGAATCTGAACCCCTGACTTGATATTCAAATCAAAGGTCGTCTTAGGCGCTACCACATAAAAAGGAACCCCATGATGTTTGGCCAAAACCGCCAACATGTAGGTTCCAATCTTGTTGGCCGCGTCCCCATTGGAGGCGATCCGGTCCGCACCCGTAAAGATCGCGTCGATCTTCCTGTTTTTCATGACCGTTGCGGCCATATTGTCACAGATCAACGTCACATCGATCTTGTTTCTTAACAGCTCCCATGTCGTCAATCTCGCCCCCTGTAGAAGTGGCCGCGTCTCGAGAGAAAAAACACTGAACTTCTTTCGCACATCTTTAGCCGCGTAAAAAACACCAAGCGCTGTCCCATAGTCCGCGGTCGCCAAAGCACCAGCATTACAGACCGTCATGTAGGTGCCGCCATTCTTTATAAGCCTCGCTCCATGTCTCCCCATAGCCCGGCATACGGCACGATCCTCTTCATAAATCGCAAGCGCTTCAGACTCAAGGACCGCCTTCAAAACGGGCACAGAACATTTAGGATTCTTAAGGACAAGCCCTCGCATCTGGTTAAGGGCATTAAACAAATTCACCGCTGTCGGACGGGATGTCGCAATGTAATCGCAGAGTTTCAGAATATAACTCCTGAATTGTTGCGTATCATCACCTTTAAACTTCTTAACGCCCAAAAGAACGGCAAACGCAGCCGCAATCCCCAAAGCGGGCGCCCCACGGACCTTGAGCTCCTTGATCGCCCACCAAAGCGGCTCGACCTCGCAACAATCAATATAAACAAGTTTTTTAGGTAATCTTGTCTGATCAATAAGACGAACCACTTTGCCAGTCCATAAAATAGTCTTAACTGACATACATATCCTTCCTTAAAAATGAAATCATTAATAAACAGGCAGTTTCAAGAATACCTATAATGACCGGGCTTCCACTTTGCGCAAAGAAAAGTCATACAAATAAACCGCTACTCCTACTGCCTTATAAGTCCTCTTCCTTACCCCTATTGTATCCAAATGCTTTAACAGCCCCAAGTTCTCTTTCCGTTCTTTTAACATCATGGCCTGATCAAAAAGAACCCATACCCTTCTATGACCACGTAATCTGTCGAAATCGGCAAGATCTCTCTTCCGACCCGCCACCGGTAGCCTTCCTCGAATAGTATCCTCAATATCGAAATACCCTCTTTTCATATAATATAAATATGTTCTTCCGGCATTAGAATACAAACAAAGCATATCCCCGGGACGCTTATGCTTAAAGATATAAACAGCAACCGGCCTCATTTCTTCCTGAGAATGAGGGGGCTTAGCTAGTGGCCATGCCATTTTCATGGAATAAAGCAATAAGGCCAAAGAAAGCGCAACTCCGATAATACGAAAGAACGGACGCACCCGAAACACGATCATTTCAATCCCCTCTGCGACTAGAAGAAGAATGATCGGGATCATAAACAACAACAGACGCGTGACAAAAGGATATATGTGCCCTGCGCTAGCAAACAGCGTAACCACGATAGAAATCAGTAAAACATATAATAAGCCTCTTTTATCACGCCATAAAGAAATCCCCCCCCCAACAAAAATTATGAGCCCCAACCACTCAGGACAAAGCCCCGCAGGGTCCCTAAAAACACTCAACAAATATTTCCTAAGCCAAGACAGATTTAAAGGGAAATGGATAAAACCTCTATCCCAAAAGTCCGCCAAATACTGACTATTCCTCAATCCCAGTAAATAGCCATAGCTAGCCCAAAAACAGAGGCCACCCCCCAGTAACCATATGCCGCATATCACACCAAGTTTGCCCAGTTTCTCCCGATCCTTACGACATAAGAAATCCAATGCCAAACTGATAGCGCTCCCGACTAACACAAATACGGCCGGATGCGAAAAGAATACCGAAATACCACCAACCAAGCCGTAGCCAATAACCCGCGATACGCTTAAGGCCTCTGCGTATATCTTCGCCGCTACCCAAAGAAGAATTAGCGTAAAGAGAACATCTCCCGAGTATTGTTTGGCTTCAGATGAATAATAAGTCAACCAGCCAGAAAAAGAGAAGAATCCCAAAGCGATCGGGACAGCCCGAGGAGCAATATATCGCAAAGCAACTTTATAAAATAAAAAAACAGACAATACGCCACACAAAAATGGAAAGAACCGAAGGACATACTCACTGCTGCCCCACAGGCTGACCAGGACCTTTTCAACCATCAGAAATCCCAAAGGCCCTCCCTGCGCATAATCCAATGGTTTCAAAAGGTCGACAAACGACCGCTCCATGATGTTAAGCGCAAGGGAAGCCTCATCCCCCCACAAAGACCGATTGAGAAAAAACTGCTGCGCACGGAAAAGAATCCCCAGCATCATCAAAAACCATGCCAGAAATATATGAGGAGAGGCCCGATATGTTTTGGGGAATATTTGAATCATCGCATAAATCAACTTTGTTTGTCGATCTCAATGCGCGGAAAAAGAGGCGGGAAAGACGGGAGTTTAACGCCGGGCTTCAATTCCCCCCAGAAAGAACCTGAATCCAAAGCGCCCAGGATCTCCAGAACTTGAACAGTCTTCGTCGGCATCACAGATTTCAAAAATACGGCGCTCAAGCGCAAGGCCTCGGTTGCGATATACAGCACCCTCCCAGCGGCCGGCAGATCCGTCTTAGCCAATTTCCACGGCGCCTGAGCTTCCATATACTTATTGACCTGACGAATCAGATTCATCACTTCATTGATCGCCTCGTCTACTTTATACTCGCGAATCAACGCTTCAACCTTCGGACCTAACGCGCGACCTGCGCCTGCCACTTCTTCATCAGCCAGCGTAGGAATCCCCAATTCCGGAATAATCCCGCCATGGTTCTTTCCGATCAATCCTGAAACACGGTTAAGAAGATTCCCAAAATCATTGGCCAGATCACTGTTATAGCGCTTAATGAAATTCTCAGGCGTAAAATTCGCATCAGCCCCCAACGTCATTTCACTCATAAGATAATACCGGACCGCATCTACCCCATGTCGCTCGATCAAGTCCAAAGGTTTCACAACATTCCCTAAAGATTTTGACATCTTGCTTTCCCCCATCAACCACCAG
This sequence comes from Candidatus Omnitrophota bacterium, assembly GCA_015228785.1. Lineage (GTDB taxonomy): Bacteria > Omnitrophota > Gorgyraeia > Zapsychrales > Fredricksoniimonadaceae > JAAYZZ01. Next base: position 23,909 of record JADGCU010000013.1, on the reverse strand, counting down.
CCATGCGCAAAGATCGTATCCGGCAATGGAAGGTCCAAGGAAAAAAGCATAGTCGTCCAGTAGATCGAATGCGTGGTCAAAATATCTTTACCAATCAGATGCGTCCCAGGCCACAAGCGCTTAAACTTCACCTCATCCGAAAGATAACCGATCGCAGAAATATAATTAATGAGCGCATCAAACCAGACATAGGTCACATAATCCTTATCAAAAGGAATTTCAATGCCCCATGAGAGACGCGCCTTGGGACGAGAAATGCACAGATCCCCCAGAGGCTGACGCAAGAATCCCAGCATCTCGTTCTTTCTATGATCGGGCCGGATAAAACCAGGATGTTCCTCAATATAACGAATAAGCCGATCCTGATAACTGCTCATCTTGAAGAAATAATTCTTTTCTTTGATAACTTTGACCTCACGGAACTGTCCTGACTCCGCTTCCTTCTCCGTGATAAAGCGCTCCTCGGCTACTGAATAAATACCTTCGTACTCTTTCTGATAAATATCACCCTTATCATAAACCTTCTGCAAAATAGCCTGAACCACTTGAATATGACGAGATTCGGTCGTGCGGATAAAATCATCATTAGAAATGCCCAACGTCTTCCAGAGTTCAGAAAAACGCGGGGCCAATTCATCACAGTGAGCCTTAGGCGAAAGGCCGCGCTTTTCAGCCGCCTGCTGGACCTTTTGCCCATGCTCATCCAATCCTGTCAAAAAGAAGGAATCATCTCCCAATGCCCGATGAAACCTCGTCAAGACATCCGCCAGGATCGTCGTATAGGCATGGCCAATATGCGGCGCGTCATTGACGTAATAAATGGGAGTTGTAACGTAGAATTTATTCTTCATATGTCTTACGAAAAATACTGGCCTGAAATGTCCCGGCCTATTTTGTCTCTTCCTTGGGCATCGTGACTTTCACGATCTTGCCCTCCCCCACATCCACATAGACCAAACGCTTAAGAATATCCAGGTTAATAACCTTGCCTCGCCCCTCAGGGATCTGGATCTTAGCGCCCATCTTGGGAAGACCCTTGTTCAATTCCTTATAAACATTGTATTCATACGCCATACAACACTTGATACGCCCACACACCCCCGAGATCTTCGAAGGATTCAAGGGCAAAGCCTGCTCCTTAGCCATCTTGATCGACAATTGCCCGAAATCTTTAATGAAGTTAGCGCAACAAAGTTCTTGCCCGCAGACACCATAACCCTTGATCATCTTCGCCCGATCCCGCACGCCGATCTGTTTAAGTTCGATCCTGACACGAAACACTTTGGCCAACTCTTTAACAAGATTGCGAAAATCCACACGGCCTTCCGCTGTAAAATAAAACAAGATCTTCGTCGAATCAAACGAATACTCAGTCGTCAACACCTTCATATCCAGATTCTGCTCATTGACTTTCGAGATGCAGACATGAAGCGCATCACGCGCCTTCATCCGGTTGTTATCAATCTGACGAAGGTCCCCATCTGTCAATTTACGTAAGATCTTCCCCTGAGGAGCCGGCGGGCGCTCCTGATCAGCCTTCGAGAGCGTATCTGAAACCACGCATCCAAATTCTGAGGAACGATCTACCTCCACAATCACATGATCGCCTCGCTTATATTCCCCGCCATGGGCATCCGCATAGATCGTAGAGCGATATTCTCCGACTTGAACCTGAATTAACTTAGGCATGAAACTCCTTTGTAATAAGTCTAGAAATCTAAACTTTCATTCCTATATCATTTCTTTCAATACAGTGAGCGCTATCTTGACATTAAAATTCTCATCCGCGGCCCGCCGCGCCATCACCACTTGATCCACAATATGCTCAATATCCGAAAGATCATATTTGGATGCCAAGCGCCTCACATCAACCAAGCGATCCCGATTAAAAAGAGCCTCTTCCCCAACCCCGCTCTTCCACAACCAAACATCACGAAAGAACGTCAACAAAACCCCGCACAATTCACGCGCCAAATCCTTATCGGAAGCATATTTCTTTAGTATCGCCTCATTGGCCGGCGCAAAGACAAACTCATTAAGGATAACGTTCTTCTCCTCCATGAGGCTTGTCTGGATCTCAGCAGCCTTTCCCGGACTCCCAGCGGCAAACTTCGCCAGGATATCGGCGTCAACCGAGGAGATATCATACTCATTTCTAAGCCGCGTGGCAAGACTGTCGTTGGACAAAGGAAAGAACCGCACCTCGTGACAACGGGAGGTGATCGTGCGCAAGAACCGCCCTGGCGCCGCCGAGGTCAGGATCAATAGCGTATCCGAAGACGGCTCCTCCAGAGTCTTCAAAAAGATATTGGCAGCCTCAGGCGAGAGCTCATCCGCATCTTTCAAGATCACGACCTTATACTTCCCTTCCAGGGATTTCAGCTCCAAGCGCCCAATAAGCGCCCGGATCTGATCAGCCGAGATCACGGTCTTATCTTCTTCATGCTCGATCACAACAACATCCGCATGATTACCATTATCAATCTTAAGACAAGAGGGGCAGTGACACTCCCGAGCGCCCATATCCTCACAATTCACAAGCTTGGCCAAAGCCAGGGCTGTTGACACCTTGCCTATCCCCTGGGGCCCAGTGAAAAAGTAGGCATGAGCCAACCGACCATTTTTGATCAGCGTAACAAACCGCTCAAGAATATCAGAATGAATCGTATCAATGATAGGAGGCTTCATGAAAAGGCCAATAGGTCAAACAACCGACCTTTATTGTTTAAGTAATTTCTCTAGAGCGTCTTTCACGATCTGAAAAATCTCTTCCTTGGACTTTGAACCATCGATCATAATCACCCGCTGAGGATCGTGACTGGCGATCTCACGATAACCGCTACGCACTCGATTATGATATTCGAGAGATCTTAGCTCAATACGATCCCGCTCACTTCCCCGACGGCGCAAGCCCTCCTCCGTATCAAGATCCAAAAAGAATGTGAGATCCGGCTTAAGGCCTTTAGTCGCAAAATTACCCATGGATGAAATCGTCTTAATATCCACCCCGCACCCGTAGCCTTGATAGGCAATCGTCGAATCCAAAAACCGATCACACAAAAGAATCGTACCCGCCTTAAGTTCCGGAATAACCACTTCCTCCACCAACTGTGCGCGTGCCGCCATGTACAAAAGCGTTTCACATTCTTTATTCATGACCGTGTTCGCCTTATCTAAAAGAATAGCGCGGATCTTCTCACTGATCACAACCCCACCCGGCTCCCGAAAGAGCTTAGCCGGCAATTTCTTCTTCTGTAAATAATCGAGGAGCATCTTCGACTGCGTGCTTTTCCCGCAACCTTCAGACCCCTCGAATGTAATAAATTTCCCCTTAACCATACTCTTTACTCTCCACTCCTACGCCTGTTCAAGCCAGTCGTGATTTAAATAAATACGTACTATCTTCCATGCCCTTCTTTCATTAACCTCTTCTCCACGTCTGACTAGCCTTTCCATCCTCAACAATAATGCCACGGGCCTTTAACACATCGCGCAACTCATCCGACCGCTTCCAATTCTTGGTCTTGCGCGCCTCGATGCGCTCCTGTAAAAGCGCCTCTTCCTCTGAAGAAAGTCCTGTCTGAACCTCATCACATGAAATGCCAAAGACTGAAACCACCATCTCGCGCAAAAACTTAATGACCTGATGAACACTGCCTTCAAAATAGGCATTCTGCTTGCCATCATCCATGAATCGATTGGCCGCTGTCACCAACTCAAAAAGATGCCCCACCGCACTCGCTGTATTAAAATCCGTATCAAGCGCCAAAAGGATCTTCTCCTTGGCTTCGACAAGAAATTCAACATCCTCCAACACTACGCCTAACTTATCCTCTCCAACATCTTGCGCGCGCTTCACCAGAACCTTAAATTTAGCGATACCCTTTTCCATATCCAAAAGCTTTTCTTCCGTATAATCAATGGAACTGGCATAGTGAGTCGACAGAAAAAACAACTTTAAAGCCCCGACAGAATGTTTTTTGAGCGCATCTTGAACAGTGATGAAATTCCCAAGAGACTTGGCCATCTTCTGCCCGTTGATCGTAAGAAGCCCGTGATGGATCCACATCTTAGAAAACGGCTTTCCTGTCAACGCCTCAGACTGGGCAATCTCATTTTCATGGTGCGGAAAAACCAGGTCACGTCCGCCGGCATGAATATCAAGGGTCTCAGTCCCCAAATGTTTAATGCTCATACAGGAACATTCGATATGCCAGCCCGGACGTCCCCCGCCCCACGGACTTGGCCAAGCAGGCTCTCCGGGCTTGGCTTTCTTCCAGAGGGCAAAATCTAGCGCATCTTCTTTCTTATCACCCGTCTCTATGCGAACCCCATCCAGCATCTTGTCAATGCTCTGCCCTGAAAGCTTGCCGTACTCTGGAAAAGAACGAACGCGAAAATAAACATCACCATCTGATGCGTAGGCATGCCCCTTAGCCATTAACCCTTCAATATGCGCGATCATCAAAGGAATATTTTCCGTCGCACGAGGTTCCACATCAGCCTTCGCAACACCCAGATCTGCCATATCCTTGTAATACAACTCAATATTCTCACGAACGACCTCATCAAAGGTCTTTCCCGTCTGAGCCGCCTTAGCAATAATCTTATCGTCAACATCAGTAATATTGCGAACAAATTTGACCTCATACCCCCGATAACGCATATATGTAACAAGCGCATCAAAAGTATAAAGCGAACGGGCATGGCCAATATGGCACTTGTCATAAACCGTGACCCCGCAGGAATACATATTAATACGCCCCGGGGCCATGGAAAGATGTTCGCGCTCTCTAGTGAGGGAATTGTACAGCTCCATACTCTCTACTTATTCTCTTTGTGGCATTTTTCAAGGGCGTCGATGCGGCCTGCTAACTCATCAATATCCTGCATAACAGGGTCCAGAATCTGAGCGTGGGCGAGTTTCTTATCGATCTTCTCTCCATCCTGCTTGGTCACATGTCCTGGCACACCCACCACCGTTGCATTCGGCGGAACGCTCGCCAGAACGACAGCATTCGCCCCAATATAAGAATTATCGCCAATGGTAATATTCCCCAGGATCTTCGCTCCTGCCCCCACAACAATATTGCTCCCCAGCGTCGGATGACGCTTGCCTGTTTCCTTGCCAGTACCCCCTAAGGTCACCCCCTGATACATGGTCACATTATTCCCGATCACCGCTGTCTCACCAATGACAACCCCCATCCCGTGGTCGATCAGGATCCCGGTCCCCAACTGAGCGCCAGGATGGATCTCGATCCCCGTGACAAAACGCACGATCTGCGAAATAAAACGCGGCAAAAGCGGAATACGCATCTTCCACAAAACATGGGCGATCCGATGAAAAACGATCGCATGAAGCCCCGAATACAACAGGACAACTTCCAACGGATTTCTAGCCGCTGGATCACGTTCCTGGATCGCGCGGACCTCATTCCACCCGAAAATAAATATAATGAGCCAAAAGCCCAAAATGATATAGATTGTCTCCACCATAAACCCTCCCCTTCCTCAATGCTCCACAGCCCTGACCAACGCCGTCGCGTAAGCCGCCATACCTTCGTTGCGCCCGACAAAACCAAGCCCCTCATTCGTCGTCGCCTTAACATTGACCTGATCAACAACTATCCCCAAAGCTCTCGCGATCTTCTCTTTCATGACTAATTTGTATCTATTGATCTTCGGCTCCTCAGCGATCAAGACACAATCAATATTAACAACCTTAAACCCCGCAGCCTTAACGATCTGCCGGACACGAGCCAGAATCACCAAACTTGATATCCCTTTATATTTAGAGCTCTTATTCGAAAAATGCTCACCAATATCGCCTTTTCCCACAGCACCCAGAAGAGCATCCGCAATCGCATGTAACAAGACATCAGCATCTGAATGCCCCAATAGCCCCAATTTATAGGGGATCTTAACTCCTCCTAAAATAAGCTTACGCCCTTTAGCAAGAGGATGAACATCATAACCAATACCAGATCGAAACATATGATCTTTCAGGACACCAAACACTTGATACCAGACACTTAAACAAGTTAACACCGTTCTCGCATCTACTACCTAGTGATATGTGTCTCTGCTCCTTAACAAAGCTTCCGCGATCACCAGATCTTCCGGTGTCGTTATTTTAATATTACGATGATCCCCCATACAAACCGAGACCGGTATTCCCAATCGCTCGACAAGGGCCGCATCATCTGTCGCATTCTCATCCCCACCATAGGCGCGTTCGATGATCTCACGCTTAAACACCTGCGGCGTTTGCACTTCCCAAACAAGCGTGCGATCAAGAGTCTCACTCACCACTCTGGTCCTGGGATCCACCACCTTCAAGGTCGGTTTAACCGGAACAGCAACCACCACCGCGCCGCTCACAGAACACGCCTTAATACTCTCCTCAATAATCGCAGGTGTTACCAAGGGCCGGGCTCCATCATGAACAAGGACGACGTCAACATCCTTATCAAGAGCCTTAAGCCCATGGCGCACTGACTGTGTCCGTGTTGCCCCGCCAGCGACCACACGACGGATCTTCTTAAAGCCAGCTTCCCTCACAATCCCCTCAAGAGCCTTCAGGTGTTCCTCAGGCCCCACCAGAATAATCCCATCGATCAAAGAGCATTTCTCGAAGGCATCAAGAGCATGAACAATAACAGGCCAATCCCCGATCTTCAAAAAGACCTTAGGCACATCAACCTTCATCCTCTCTCCAGACCCCGCGGCAGGAATGATCACCCAGGTATTCATCGAGCCCCCGACGCCTTGGAAAAGATCATGCGCCCAGCCTGTGTCTGAAGAACAGACGTAACAACCACCTTGGTTTTCTGCCCCAGATAACGCCGCCCATCAGTCACAACGACCATCGTGCCATCATCAAGATAAGCAACACCCTGATTTTCTTCTTTGCCCTCTTTAATGATATAAACGTCCAGCTCTTCTCCGGCAAAAATGACAGGCTTCACAGAATTCACGAGATCGTTAATATTAAGAATCTCCGTCCCCTGAATAGATGCCATACGACTTAAATTAAAGTCCGTTGTGCACACACGCCCATCGAGGATCTTAGCCAGCTTCACAAGCTTAAGATCCACCTCCCGCTCTCCGGGAAGATCATCCTCATGGATCTTTACCTCAATGGCAGGGTCCTTCTGCATAGAACGAAGTATCTCCAGCCCCCGACGACCGCGCTGACGCTTAAGATCATCTTCCGAGTCCGCCAGCCGCTGCAATTCGTGAAGAACAAACCGGGGAACAACCAGTCGTCCTGAAAGAAACCGACTGCGATAAATATCCGCGATACGACCGTCGATGATCGCACTGGTATCAACCAGAATCACGCCGTCCTTGACATCAGTCCGACGAAAACGCACATACGGAATAATCAAATTAAACTCATCCTTACCACGTAGCGCGATGACAGCCCCCAGGTATGAAAAAAATAACGTCATCACTACGCGCAAAGAAGAATGAAACGCCTCATCAAAAGGCAAAAGCTTCAAAATATCAGCAACAAGCTTGGCCATGATGATCCCGAACAGAAGACCAAAGACCATACTGGAGAGGCCTCGAACAGAGACGCGTTTCATCGCAGCCTCGAACCAAATCAAAATAGCCCCACCACCCAAACCAATGACAATACCCATCATTTCCTTGTTATATACATTGCCCACCAGGAAACCAACGGCAACGCTCAGGACCAAAAAGAATACCCGAATAAAAAGTAATGTCATTATTTCCTCCTCAGTAAGAAACCATTATGATGAACGAATAAAATCGAGCGCCTCTTTGACCGTTGCCACAGGAACGATCTTAAGAGTTTTTAATTTCAATTCACTGCGCGTCTTTAAATTGTTCTTCGGGATAAGACACTGCTTAAATCCCAACTTTTCCGCCTCATTAAGACGCTGCATAATATGGCTGACGCTTCTTACCTCGGCCGACAATCCGACTTCCCCCAAAACTGCGGTATGAGCCGGAACCGGCTTATCTAAGAACGCTGAAGCAACCGCCAACGCGACCCCCAGATCTGCAGCGGGATCCTCGACTCTGACACCACCTACAATATTCAAAAAAATATCCTGATCCTCAAGCCTGAGGGTCAGTCGTTTTTCTAAAACAGCTACCAAAAGAGCGAGCCGATTAGCATCAAATCCCTGCGCCTTATGGCGCACCATGCCAAACGCCGATCGGGTCACCAACCCCTGAACCTCGACAAGAAAAGGACGCGTGCCCTCCAGGATCGGGACAACAACAGACCCGGAAACCTCCTTCGATCGCTCCGATAGAAAAATCTCTGAAGGATTCTCGACCTCAATAAGCCCGGAAGATGTCATCTCAAAAACGCCCAATTCATTGGTCGAGCCAAAACGATTCTTAGTCGTACGCAAGACCCGATATGCTGAATAACGCTCTCCCTCAAAATACAAGACCGTATCCACAATATGTTCCAAAACACGCGGGCCCGCGATCATCCCCTCTTTGGTCACATGACCGATCAAAAAGAGCGCGATATTCTTGGCCTTGGCCAACTGAGTAAGAAGGGCCGCACACTCCCTCACCTGACTCACACTACCCGGACTCGACTCCAATCCCGGCTCATAAACAACCTGGATCGAATCAATAACAACAACATCAGGCTCAAGTTTGTTAATATATTCAATAATGACATTCAAATCGATCTGATTAACAATAAAAAGCTGAGCATTGACCTTCTTGATGATCCGGTCCGCCCGCATCTTGGTCTGCGCAACCGACTCCTCCCCGCTTACATACAAAACCTTATGCCCGTCTTCACTCAAACGACAGCCCGCCTGAAGGGCAATCGTTGATTTTCCAATGCCAGGATCTCCGCCGATCAACGTCACAGACCCCACCACAATGCCACCACCTAAGACCCTGTCAAATTCCTTGATCCCGGTCTGAAATCGCTTCTCGTGGCCGGAGGTCACCTCACTCAAAAGGACCGGCCCCTCGGTATTCGTCAAAAGCCCGCGCGGCGTATCCTGCGCCGGACGCTTGGCCTTAGTCTCCTCGACAAATGAATTCCAGCTCTGGCACCCCGGGCATTTCCCGACCCAGCGCATAGATTCATAACCGCAGCTCTGACATGAAAAGATAGTTTTAGATTTCATAATCGCTTCATCAAACGCAAGAGCCTATTTACTTCCCTTCGGTCTATAAAACAACTTCCATGGATTATTTTTAAGATCCGCGGTCATTTCATCCAAATTCTCATACACACTCTTATCAGAAAGGAGCTTCCCAACCGTTCCCTCTCCGTTCTTAATACTCCTTGTAATCTCTGAAATATTCGCCAGCATTTCTGCGAAAGATCGCTTATTGTCATTGGTCAAGATTCCCGCATTAATCCCTGCCAACGTTTCTTCCAATTTAAGGGCAATCCCTGAAAACTTCTTCATGACCTCCTCCAGAGGCACAGGATCCTCCCCGCGAAAGATCGAGTCCGCCTTCGCCATATCTTTCGCAACTCCAGGCATAATCTCAAGGTACTTCTCGCCCAAAATGCCGAGCTGATTAATAATGAACGTCGAATCCAAAGGAACACTAACACCAGGCATCAACCACACCTGAGCCTCAACTATCATATTCTGCTTCGCAGGATCACTATAAACCTTGATCTCCTGAACATGCCCCGTATCCACACCCGCCAAACGTACAGGCGCGCCCTTCTTAAGCCCATTGGCATACTGAAAAGTGACCCTGAACGCCATTCCCTTCTGAAACAATGCAGAAAAATCACTGATGGTAAAAACAAAGGCCACCAGCGCAATAATAGCAACAACGACAAAAGCACCAACCTTGACTTCCAGATTACTTTCTCGAGGCATATTCCATCTCCTTCTTAAAAGCACAGGCCACCTGACGCCTGGCATAAAAACCACCGCAACCGGGATCCTGTAACCTGCGCCCGATACCTGGTGCCAACGATTTTCTATTTCACATGCCCAAACTTCATGCTCTCGTCATCGGCAATGGGCCCTGTGGCCTCGCCGTTAATAAACTGCTTCACAACAGGATGACGAGAATGGCGAATGTCTTCAGGCGTTCCATCCGCGATCACCTGACCATGATAGATCATGGCGATCGAATCTGCGACTTTGTAGGCCGCTGTCATATCATGCGTCACTACAACCGATGTGACCTTCAATCGATCCCGCAACTCAATGATCAAGTTGTTAATCGCATCCGCTGTGACCGGATCAAGCCCTGTGGTCGGCTCATCATACAAAATGATCTTTGGCTCCATGCACAGCGCACGGGCAAGACTCACACGCTTACGCATCCCCCCGGAAAGCTGGGCAGGCATCATCTCCTCAGCATTCTTAAGCTTGACCAACGAAAGACAATGGGCCACGCGTTCCTGCTTCTGCGAACCCGAAAGCTTGGTAAACTCATCCAGAAAGAAACCCACATTCTCCGCCACATTAAGTGAATCAAAAAGTGCGCCACCCTGAAAGACTAAACCGATATTTTTACGAACCTGGTCGTAATCTTTGTTCGAAAGTTCCGTAAGCTCGACACCATCCAACTTGATCGACCCACTATCAGGTTTGATGACCCCTACAATATGCTTTAAGAGAACACTTTTCCCAACACCCGAACGCCCGATGATAACCTTGGTCTCGCCATCACGAATGTTAAGCGTGAGTCCATTAAGAACTCTAAGATTATCAAATGTCTTATAAAGGTTTGTTATCTCGAACATACATCCTTACGCATTAAATAAGAAATAGAACACAAATGTAAACAGACAATCAAAAAGAATGATCAAAATAAAAGACCGAACAACAGCAAGCGTCGTTGATGCCCCGACCCCATCAGCGCCACCCTTCACATGTAATCCTTCATAACATCCAACGATTGCAATAATCATGCCAAAGAAAACGGTCTTAGTAAGCCCTGTCACAATATCCTTAATAACCAGCGATTCCTTGACCATCTCCCAATACATATACGCGCTTATCGAGAGTTTAAAAAAGCAGATCAAGAAACCGCCGAAGATCCCGACGATAACCGCAAAGAGTGTTAAAACCGGCAACATGATAACAAGCGCGAGAAATCGCGGTGCCACAAGATACCGGATCGGATCGACTGCAAACGCCCGCAAAGCATCAATCTGTTCGGTCACAACCATGGTCCCTATCTCCGCCGTGATTCCAGCACCAATACGGCCAGCCACAATAAGAGCGGTCAAAACAGGTCCCAGTTCGCGGGCAATCGATACCGCGATCACATTGGGAATATAGATCTCAGCCGAAAGCTTCACCATCATGTAAGCCATCTGAAGCGCAATGATCATCCCGACCGAAAGACCAACCAAGGACGCAATAAAAACACTCCCCAGCCCCACACGCCGGGCCTGCCACAAAAATCGATACGGATGAAGCGGTGTCGAAAGCAAACACCTCACCGTCTGCCCAAAAAGAATCGACAATTCTCCGGCGTAGTATAAAAAACCATACACTTGCGCATAAATCTTTCTGATAAACACCTTGACCATGTCTAGAACCCTATGCTCTTTTGTACACCAACAACCGCCGAGGCATCCCCTCGATCATCCTTCATTAAAAAATACTTCATCTCTGTCTTACTCGCTCCATCAGAGGTCAAACGCTTAAACACCCACTCGGAACGTCCTCCTGAGGAAGCCACAATCGGCACCCGCTGAAAAAGTCGGACCTGCCTGTCAAGATGCGCTAAATCACTCAAATCCACCGCACCCTTAACACGGAAACTTAAGCCCTCAGCACTTGTGATAATCACCTCCGGTAACCGCAAGAGCGGATACGTCCCGTCAATATTAAGAACAATGCTGTCATAATCTAAAACCTTAAACCGACCATTATACGCCACAAGCCTTCCGCTTACCTCCGGTCGAGAGAACGCCCCACGCATCTTAAGTTCCCCTGTCACAACACCGGTGAACGCCAAGGGCTTTGTTTTAACCTGAGGATGGATCAAGGCCATCATATCCTCGAGATCTAAAGATAAGACCTCAAAAGCAACATCCATCCTCCTGTCGCCCACTAGATCAACAGCTCCATGACCAGAAAAAGCCCCAATCCAAAAAGAATCAACAACAAGTTTTCTGTCCTCGATAGAGAACTTGAGGTAAAGATCCCGGATTGGCTTATAATCCAAAAGCGTATACTGGCTTGAGATCTCTCCAACAAGACCCATTTTGTCGGGACCCGTCCCGACAAATTCAAGATCCCCGGTCAGGACCGTCGCCACATCACACAGAGGGGTCTTCACATGCGAAAGACCACACACCATATGATACTTCTGCGGAGTCACCCTGGCCGCATTGAACGCCACGGATGTCCCTCCCTCACTGCCAAATAACAAATCAACCGTAGCTGCCTTCAAGTCAACGGTCCCCGAAAAAGGAATAACCGCGCGACCCCAAGACAAAGTCGGCCACAAGATCATCACAGCCACTAAGAAGATCGAACGCCTCTGTTTCATCCTTATCACACAAAGATAAGTTTATCATTCTCAGGACGTACCGAAACCTTACTGCCTTCTTTAAACGTCCCGGAAATAATCGCCTCTGACATCGGATCCTCAAGATACCTCTGGATCGTGCGCTTTAAAGGCCGCGCACCAAAGACCGGATCAAACCCTTTTTCGATCAAGAATTCCACGGCTTCCTTCGTCATCTCAAGAGCGATCGATTTCTCCTCAAGACGTTTTCTCACAATCTCAAGCTCGATATCAACAATCTTATAAAGATGCTCCCTCGTGAGAGGTCTAAAAACAATCGAATCATCAATGCGATTTAAAAACTCAGGCTTAAAGACCCTCTTGATCTCAGTTAACACCTTGTCCTTCATCTGTTCATACGTTTCCTCATCTTTACGAGAAGCAAAACCAAGATTGCCCTGCTTACGTAAAGTATCAACCCCGATGTTAGACGTCATGAGGATCACACAATTGCGAAAATCCACCGTACGTCCCAAACTATCCGTGAGGCGCCCCTCTTCCAAAACCTGAAGCAGGATGTTAAAGACATCCGCATGCGCCTTTTCGATCTCATCTAAAAGAATGACAGAATACGGACGCCGACGGACTTTTTCTGTCAGCTGCCCACCCTCTTCATATCCCACATATCCCGGTGGTGCCCCGACAAGGCGCGACACATTATATTTGTCCATGTACTCCGACATGTCGATCTGAATAAGCGCATTCGCATCTCCAAACATAAATTCGGAAAGTGCACGCGCCAGAAGCGTCTTTCCCACACCTGTCGGACCTAAGAAGATAAATGACCCGATCGGCCGCTTGGGGTTCTTGATCCCCGCACGCGAACGCCTGACCGCGCGCGCGATGGCGGAGATCGGCTCTTCCTGGCCAACGACGACCTTAGAAAGATGTTCCTCCATCTTTAATAGACGCTCAGTCTCCTTCTCCTCGAGACGCAAGAGAGGCACGCCTGTCCACTGAGACACAACGCGCGCAATATCATCCAGCCCGATCACAAGATTCGCATTATCACGGCTGATCATCCACTCACCACGCCGCTTTTCAAGGTTCTCCCGAACGACACGCTCCTGATCTCGCAGCTGCGCCGCCTTCTCAAAATCCTGACGCTTGATAAAAGATTCTTTCTCCTTGCGCAGATTCTCGATCTCTCCCTCCAGCGCCTTGATATCATCCGGAATAACCATCGCCTTAAGCCGCGCACTCGCGCCAGCTTCGTCGATAATATCAACTGCCTTATCAGGAAGAAAACGCCCCGAAATGTAGCGATCCGAAAGCATGGATGCGGCTTCCAGTGCCTCATCAGAATATTTCACGCGATGATGCGCCTCATATCTATCACGAAGCCCCTTGAGGATCTGGACTGTCTGATCCACACTGGGTGGCGCAACCTGAATCGTCTGAAAACGTCTTTCAAGAGCCGCATCTTTCTCAATATTCTTACGATATTCATCAAAGGTCGTGGCCCCAATGCACTGGATCTCGCCACGCGCCAAGGCGGGCTTCAAAATATTCGCCGCATCGATCGCCCCCTCTGCCGCTCCAGCGCCAACGAGGGTATGGATCTCATCGATAAAAAGCACAAGCTTGCCGCTGCGCTTCAGCTCTTCCATGACTGCTTTAATGCGCTCTTCAAACTGACCGCGGTATTTTGTTCCCGCGATCATCATCGCGAGATCCAAAACAACGATCGTCTTGTCGCGCAACACTTCCGGCACTTCACCTGCAACGATCTGCTGGGCAAGTCCCTCAACGATCGCGGTCTTACCGATCCCCGCTTCACCCAAAAGAACCGGATTATTTTTAGTCCGACGAGAAAGAACCTGGATCACGCGCTCAATCTCCGACTTTCTGCCGATCACAGGATCAAGTTTTCCATCCTTAGCCAGCTTGTTCAAATTGCGTCCATAGGCGTCGATCGCGGGCGTTTTGCCACCCTGAGGCGCCGCGCCCTTGGGCCCCTGCTCTCCCTGCTGTTGCTGCTGATTAAATCCGGGAATGCCCGAGCCCAGAAGCTCCATCACCTCATTACGCAGCTTACCCAGATCCAATCCCAAATTAAGAAGGACGCGATAGGCCATGCCCTCGCCTTCTTTGACAAGCCCGAGCAAAAGATGCTCAGTCCCAATATAGTTGTGACCCAAAGCACGCGCTTCTTCAGCCGCAAGCTCAAGGGCCTTTTTAGAACGCGGGGTAAAGGGAATATCCCCCACAACCTGCGTCTGCGGTCCGGGCTGAACAAGTTTTTCAACCTCAATACGAATAGACTCCAAATCTACGCCGAGCTTTTGAAGAACTGCGGCTGCAACGCCCTCGCCCTCCCGGATCAACCCCAGCAAAAGATGTTCAGTCCCAATGTAATCATGGTTAAAACGACGCGCCTCTTCTTTAGCGAAAACAATGACCTTGCGTGCGCGTTCTGTAAATCGATTAAACATGTCCCTCTCCTTTTTAAATACTAAACATTCCCCTTCCATCTCTCCCGGCTCACTTGCCCACGCTTCGTATCGCGCTCGGCCGTCCCCAGCTTCTTGCCTTCAATCTTCTGTAAATGTGCAGGCTGAATCATAATGAACAGTTCATTAATAACCTTATGATCCAACTCCTGGATCACGCCAACGTCAATCCCCAAACGCACCATGGACAATTGTTCGATCGTCTCCTGACTTGAGATCACCCGGGCATTTTTCAAAATTCCCCACGCCCGACAAATCTTATCCTCCAGCGCCGCCCGGTTCTGAACCAAAAGCGCCTGACGTGCCTGCTCCTCCTGTTCAATGATCTGACGAATCAGGCCATTAATATTCTGAATAATATCCAGTTCACTGTGTCCCAGCGCCACTTGATTCGAGATCTGATAAAAATTCCCGATCGCCTGCGTCCCCTCGCCATAAAATCCACGGGAAGCAAAACTTAGCTTCGAGATCGCCATCATGACCTTATTGATCTGACGGGTCATCACAAGAGCCGGAAGATGCAACATCAAAGACCCGCGCATCCCCGTTCCTGTATTCGTCGGACATGCCGTCAAATACCCGCACTCCGATAAGAACGCATACGGAAGCTGATCAGAAAGCGCATTATCAATCGCATCGATCGCCTGCCATGTCGCATCCAGATCCAGGCCTGACTGCATCACCTGAATGCGCAAATGATCCTCTTCGTTCACCATGATCGAAAGCGCCTCTTCTTTGGACACAATAAGTCCCTTGCCTTGAGGATTGCTCGCATGATCATGGCTCATCAAATGCCGCTCAACCAAAAACTGACGGTCAATATTATCAAGTTCATGAAGACGAAAAAATGTCGCGTCTTTAAAGAGCGCAATACGCCCCATCGCCTGCTCGACTAACGCCAACACGGCTTCCAGATCCTTTTTCTGCGCACGATTCGTAAAATTGAATCCCGTCAGATTCCTTGCCAGACGAATGCGGGACGACAACACAATATTGGCATGCGGGCCGCTGCCTTTCAGCCACTGTCCTGTGCTATGGATAAGATCGTTTAAATTCATCCCTGCCCCTTTTCCATCTGATGGATCTTGTCTCTGAGCTGAGCCGCACGTTCAAAATCTTCCTTCTTGATCGCTTTCTGCATTTCAACGCGAAGGCTTTCCACCGTTTCCGGCTGGGGCTTCGCAACTGCCTCCTCCGTCACCGTCGCCACAGTGAGCGTCTGAGCCGGAAATTGCGGCTCAACGAGACGGACCGGCTTTTTCCCCAAATGATCATTGGAACCATGAATCTTTTTTAACAGCGTTTTAAGCTGCGGCTTGAACGCCACATAGCACTGCGAACAACCAAAACGGCCAAACTTACGAAAATCCTCATACGTAAGCCCGCACGTCGGGCACTGCGCCGCATCTTTGTCAACTTCAGGAATCTGCTTTCCAAAATCTGTCAATCCCGCCAGAAGATCCGCAAGCCCAAACTGCTGCTCCATCTGGGCGCTTTGCTCACGCGCGCACTCCTCACACATGTGCATTTCCATGGCCTTGCCGTCCACGATCTCAGTAAGATGGACGGTCGCCTTCTTAGTACACTTGTCACATTTCATATCAACACCTCGAGGCATTAAAGACTAAAGAAATTTCCTTGTTTAGGTGATAACTGTCCTCCTCACCTCTCACTCACTCCTTTTTCCTTCTGTCTTTCTAGCGTTTCCTGTCGCGCGTCATGCCCCTTATTTCTTTCATAAACCTTCACCCCGTCTTTCCGCGTCGCTTCATGGAACAACTTAAGAAGCCTGAGCGTCTCAGGGCCAGGTTTCCCGTTACCAATAAAACGGCCATCGATCTTGACAACCGGAATAAGCTCCGCTGCCGTTCCCGTCAAAAAGACCTCCTCGGCATTGAAAAACTCATGACGCGTGATCAGCGTTTCTTGAACTTTAAGCCCACATTTCTTCTGGGCGATCTCCATAACCGCGTCCCTGGTAATGCCACGCAACCGGCCCTGGATCGGCGTCTTTAGAATGCCGTCCTTGACCATAAAAATATTGTCACCCGTACATTCAGCCACATAACCATTCCCATCCAGCATGATCGCCTCAGGAACCCCAGCATTATTCGCCTCGATCTTGGCCAGAATATTATTCAAATAGTTAAGGGATTTCAGCTGCGGATTGATCGCCTCCGGATGATTACGCACTGTCGGAACCGTCACGATCGTCAGTCCATTCTTATATAGCTCGGCCGGATAAAGCACAATCTTATCAGCAATAATGAAAATATTCGGTCCTGCATTACATTTACGAGGATCAAGCCCCAGATCGCCATCACCACGCGTTATAACCAGACGAATATACGCATCACGCAACCCATTGACCTTTAATGTCTTAACGACAGCCGCGATCATTTCCTTTTTTGTCAGCCCCACGCCAATCATCATGGTATGACACGTCTCATAAAGCCGGTCAATGTGCTCTCCCAGCTTGAAAACAACCCCGCTATAGGCGCGAATACCCTCAAAAGCCCCGTCGCCATACAAGAGTCCGTGATCAAACACCGACACCTTCGCATCTTCCTTGGCCACGAATTTTCCGTTAAGATATATTTTCATATCCTCCCCTTCTTATTTAATTCTTAGTCATTATACTAAAATATATTATACACGCTACCGGATTTACTCTAAAACTCCGTCCTTGATATAGACAGTCCGACTGCAACGTTTAGCAATGGCTTCATCATGCGTCACAATGATAATAGTCCGCTCCTCGCCTTGATGAAGCGCCATGAGCGTCTCAATAATGGCCTCCCCGGTCTTAGAATCCAGATTCCCGGTCGGCTCATCGCACAACAGAATTCGCGGTTCATTGATCATCGCGCGCGCGATCGCAACACGCTGCTGCTCACCGCCTGAAAGCTGATTCGGTTTATGATCCAACCTGCCCGAAAGCCCGACCTGCTCAAGTGCCACCTTGGCCCGTATCCGAACATCATTCATCTGCCTCATACCACCTGTCACGACCATCATAGGAAAAAAGACATTCTCCAACGCCGTAAGCTCTGGGAAAAGATGATAAAACTGAAAGACAAAACCCACTTCACGACTACGGATACGCGAACGATCCACATCATTCATCTTGTAAACATCCGCACCCGCCAGGATCACCTGCCCCTGATCCGGCGTATCCAGTCCCCCCAGGACATGAAGAAGCGTGGACTTCCCGGCACCCGAAGGCCCTACGATCGCCACAGACTCGCCTTGCGCGACTTCAAAATCAACCCCCTTCAGCACCTCCACGCGCTTTTGGGTATCTGTATAAGACTTGGAAATTGATCGAGCAATCAAAATAGGCATAAATTTATTATTGATACCTCAATGCTTCCACCGGTTCTAAACTCGCCGCACGCGCCGCAGGGTAGATCGTCGCGAGATACGTGATCACCACCGCACACCCTGTGATCAACAGGACATCATTCGTCTGGACCAAGACCGGAAGATGATCAATATAATAAACCGTCTGCGGCAGCTTAATAAGCTCCGTCTCACGTAAAACCCACGCAAGCCCCATGCCGCCAGCCAGGCCCAAAAGCGTGCCGATCAAGCCCAGCGCCATGCCGTAAATCGTAAAGATCTGACGGATAGAGGCCGCAGGAACACCAACCGCTTTCAAGATCCCAATATCTTTTGTCTTAGATGTGACCGTCACGATCAACGCACTCACAACATTAAAAGACGCGACGATCACGATCAACGTCAAAATCACAAACATCGCAAATTTCTCAAGATTAAGCGCATCAAAGAAATTAGCATTCTGCTCGATCCACGTACGCACCTCATAACTAAAACCGATCGTTTCCTGAATCCTCTTTTTAATAAGTGGCGCCTGGTCAATATGGGTAAGCTTCACCGCCATGCCGGATACAAGATCAGGTGGAAGATTAAACACGCTTTGCGCATCCTGAATATGAATAAAAATAAGGTTGCGATCATAATCATACATTCCCGAATTAAAGATGGCCATGATCTTAAAGGTATGCCGCCAGCCTTCCCCCGCAACGCCCGATACCGGCGATAAAAGCGCGATGGAATCCCCCACCTTATAGCCATAAAAACGCGCGAGCTCCTTGCCAATCACGACCTCATTCGCCTCCAACATCTCGATCTTGGCACCATTCTGAAGGTACTTATTGATCTGGGTAACTGACCCTTCGCTGCGAGGATCAACCCCACGAAGCACAAGCCCATAGGCCCGGCTTCCACGCTCAAGAAAGACATTACCCAGGACATACGGCGAAACACCCGCCACACCCGGAACAGCCGCGAGGCGCGTACGCAATTTCTCAAAATTCTTAACCCCTGTTTCACGATCAATAAGAATATGGGCGGTCGTACCAATGATCTTTTCCTTGAGATCCCGATCAAAACCACTCATAACACCGATCACAACAATGAGCGCAGCAACCCCGATCGCAATCCCCAGGATCGAAACCCAGTTGATCAACGCCAGGAATTTATCCTTGCGGGCGACCAGGTATCTATAACTAAGCCAGAGTTCGTAATTCATAATTTCCAATAACCCAAAGGTCAGGCGTCTGTCTTTTTCTCTTCTAACGGTTTCATCAGCGGGAATAAAATCACATCCCTGATTGACGCGGAATCTGTCAGCAACATCACCAGCCGATCAATCCCGATCCCCAGGCCCCCTGCTGGCGGCATGCCATACTCAAGGGCACGCACAAAATCCTCGTCAATAGAACGGGCACTCGCTTCCGGATCATCCTTAAGATCCTCCATAAGGCGCTCCCGCTGCTCGCAAGGATCATTCAACTCAGAATACGCATTCCCGACTTCCATGCCGGCGATAAAGAACTCGAAACGTTTAGAAAGCGCAGGATTAGCTGGATCGGTCTTCGCTAATGGACACAAAAATGTAAAATAATCCGTGAAGAAAACAGGGTCCAGCGTGGCATCCTCATCCAGGATCTCCTCAACGATCTTCATGATCGCAGACTTAGTAAGCTTATCAAGCTTGTAATTCCCAGGACGACGAACCTTGACCTTCTCGAGCATCTTTTCTGCAGAATCCGTCGGATCGA
Organism: Candidatus Omnitrophota bacterium; assembly: GCA_015228785.1. Classification (GTDB taxonomy): domain Bacteria; phylum Omnitrophota; class Gorgyraeia; order Zapsychrales; family Fredricksoniimonadaceae; genus JAAYZZ01. Next base: position 3,853 of record JADGCU010000013.1, on the reverse strand, counting down.
TATCAAACTTCTCCTTGATAAGACCAGCAAACGACACACGCTTCCAGGGTGTCGTGAAATCAATAGTCTGCCCCTGATAGGGAACCTTATAAAAGCCGGTGATCTCTTTGGCAAGCGAACTAATCAAGGTCTCTGTAATATCCATCATGTCCTGCATATCGCCATACGCCTGATACAGTTCAAGCATCGTGAATTCCGGATTATGGCGGGTTGAAACACCTTCGTTGCGAAAATTACGGTTGATCTCATAAACGCGCTCCAATCCACCGACAAGAAGCCGCTTCAAATAAAGCTCAGGCGCAATACGCATAAAAACATCCATATTGTAAGCATTATGCTTAGACTGAAATGGGCGACCACGTGCGCCTCCTGCCTGCGTTTGAAGCATAGGCGTCTCGACTTCCAGAAAGTTTCGACTATCAAGAAAATTACGAATATAAGACACAATCCGGCTGCGCTTAACAAATACATCCCGTACCTCAGGATTGGCGATCATGTCGACATAACGCTGACGATAACGCGTATCCACATCCTGAAGGCCGTAAAATTTCTTTGACGTTTCCCCCGATTCACCCTCGCCTTCTTTTTCAATCTTCTCTTTACCGATCGGTGGTGACATCAGCGCCTTAGAAAGGACCGTAAATTTCATGACCCGAAGCGACTTTTGCCCCATCTTCGTCGTAAAGAGCGTGCCCTCGGCGCCAATAATATCCCCGATATCAAGCAACCGGAACATGGCCCACGCCTCACCCAGCACCGCTTCTTTAAAAAACAACTGCATGCGTCCGCTCTGATCCATCAAGTCCACAAAAAAGACCTTCCCGTGATCACGCATGGACATAATACGCCCCGCAATGAGTGCCGGCTTCTCTTCCGCAAAGCCATCAAGGACCTTGGCGATCGGTTCAGTCCCTAAAAAACGCCCCCCATAAGGGTTCATCCCTTTGGCCCTCAAGGCATCCCTCTTATCCATCCGGATCTTCATGATCTCATCAATTTCCACAGCGAACTCCTTTAAATATAACCTTTTATAGATTTATATTATTTAATAATAAAGTGGGCTCATTATACGGAAAGGCGTCGGGGGTGTCAACGGAAAGCAGGCACAAGGCACAAGGTCGCCGAACACAAGACACAGGACGGAAAAACGAAGGGATAAACCACAAGTCGAAATGCCTAAAACCCAGGAAACATCTAATAAATTCCTGGCGCGAAACAGTCCTTCATCGGACATAACCGGCACATGAAAGAATCTTGTCCCCGCTGGATGTTGATCTCAATAATTTCTCTAGGAGCCGTGGATTATACTCTTGCGATCTTTTTCTTGATTCCAAATACTAAATGGCGTCCTCATATACCCTGCGTCACATGCCTTGTGCGTCTTGTTACACAGCATCGCCCCTCTTACCTGCGAGAATTCCGAAAGGGCCGGAATATTGACCGCACTTGCTGGCGAGATCTCGCGGATGATAGGTGTCAATCCCTCAATATTAACCATAGCCGGGTCCTGAAACTGTGGCGAAAGCGGCATGCCATTGCCATCAACTTTGAGATTAATAGTCAAATTCTTGTCACTCAAATTAATACCACCAACCTCTTTAGGCGGCTCGATGGCGGCGATAGCATCATTAAGGGCACTGCGAAGTTTTGTTAACTTCGTGACAGCCCCCTCATATTGCATCTTTTCTGACCGGATCACCTCACGCATCTTTTCGCCGACCTGCTTTTCTTCTGCCGCCTTAAGTTCTGCCAAGGTATTAAATTTAATAATAAGATTACGCATTTGTTCATCCGTCAGCTGAGCGCATCGTCTTAAAATACCCACAGCAGCTACAAAATCCGCCTTCCCCACAGACTGTGTTGCGTCGTTAACTTTACTCATGAGATCCATGATGCTCAAATTCCTCAAACCGCTGACTTCAAAGACCCCCTCAGGTAAAGACTTCAGCTGCCCCGCTAACGCTTGAAGCTCCAGGTCACTGAGTTCGGCACGATACACAACCGGCACAGCAGACGGCGCCTGTTTAAAACCATTGTTCTCATCCATGGGCCTGGCCAAAACGCTCTCGAGGAAATTCTTATTTTTCTTCATCTCCTCAACCAACGCATCCCAATCTTCCTGAGACAACGCCGCATCTTTGCTCTTTAACATCATCTGGATCAAGCCGCTTTCTATGATCCCATCCCCGGCCCTGGCCGCTTCCTGCCTCAATCCCTGGATCTCTTGAGCATTCCGCAGGCCTTGTTCCCGGAACTTTCTGATCTCTGCCATATAAGCAACATGTTCCAGCGAATCTAAATCCGTCGCATTCAGCCCGGCTTCTCTGATCTGTTTCAATCTCTCGCTCTCACCAAGCATAAGACCAGCTATCGATCTAGCATCAAAGAATCCCGTCTCATCCTGCAAAAGCGTAATGACCGCTTGTACCCTGATATTCTCCTCTGCCAGCTGACTTAACCTCGTCATCCGATCCAGCGCCTTGGCCGGCACAGGATTGACAACGGGAGGTGCAGTCTCTCCAAGACTCCCTTGTGCTAATTGAGCAGCACCGGAAGCAAGGGCTCCCTGTACCTGATCTACAAATTCTATTTTTAAATCTTCCCTCTCACTCGCGCCTCTCTTCGTCTTCCCTTTTTTCCTGAAGCCAAACCAGGCGACAGCGCCTAATAAGAATGAACCTATTGCCCCTGCCAAGCCACGGTGAAGAGCTCCCCATTGAAACAAGGTCGAAGGTTTTTCCGCATCAGACACTGTCGAAATGATTTCAACATGAGGCTTTTCTTGCTTTGCGACTTGAACTTTAACCGGGGATCCATCGGACTTCTCCTCGGGATCGGGAGACAAATGAGTCTTAAAAGAAGCATCATTCTCAATTTTAATAACAATGGGACCCTCCTCTCCTTTCTCACCAGAAGCGGCCGTGTTCAGGGGCGCTAAGACCGACGAGTCAGTAACATTCCCATTTGAAGAAACCCCGGCAATGGTCAAGTTCCCCAGTTGGACTGCACTTGGTAATGAGACAGGAACCTTCACAGATTCCGCCTCAACAGGATTTTGAGAAACCGTATTCACAACGAGCGTCGTGATCGCGGGAATTACTGGCGCAATAGACCCTGTCATTTGCGGAGAAACGATGCTTCCATTGGATGTGACCTGATCGGTGAAAAGCAAGTCTTGACTCTGCGGTCCGGGTACGTTCGGTAAATGCGAAGCATCCACGGGCGCGCCATGAAAAGTCTCTTGAGCTGGCCCTGCGGCAACGATGATAGCTTGTGAAGTAAGATTTTCATCATTTGATTCTGGCACGTTAGTCACAGGGACTTGAGGCGTAGCAAGAGAAGAAGGCTCTTCAGCGCTCTGTAGAGAGGGGCCCGCCGGAACAAAAGAGGTCACGCTTCCCTTTGAAGAAACGATCAGATCAGACGGAACACTGGCTGGCAAAGAAACCGGAGTTGGTGCCGCGAGCCCCCAACCAAACGAACTCTCCGCAAATACTGAAATAGCTTTCCCGGCGGTTGTTAACGTATTGGCAACTGCGCCAACGAAACCGGAACCCTTCCCGTCGCTACTTTTAGAAGACACTGCGCCGCGCTCAACAGAAATGGTTGGCATATTAGGATCCTTGTCTCGTGCGACTTTAAGCTTAGCTAATTGAGCCCTAAACTTGTCGCTGACATCCACAATCCCCTTAGCGTCCTTCTTATTAAATTCATCAACCATCGTTGAGAATATAACACCCGATAATCCCATATCAATAAAAGCATCAATATTCTGTCCCGATTCAAACACGACAAACATCTTGGCTGCGGTAAAATAATCAAGATATTCATGCGTAGATAACTGCAACTCTGT
>JADGCU010000122.1:1919-2304 GCA_015228785.1 Candidatus Omnitrophota bacterium | reverse complement strand
CAGTACTCTTATCATCCACAACCATGATCTCGTAAGAATACCGCGTACTTTTCATCGCTTTGTTAATATCACCTACAACAACAGGCAACGCCTCTTCTTCATTAAAACAAGGTAAAAGTACCGTAACATCACAGGAATCTTTATTCATATGTTCCTTTCAGTCTTTTCAAGAACGATTGTTTGAAAATAAGCACACCAACGATAAGCTGGCGTTAAACACACCTCAATAAACTTGATAAAAGGATACATAAATCCCGGAACAAGTTGCCGGTACGTTAATCCACCGCTTAATATATAACGGATCGGAGCAAACAACCGTATCTTCTTAATCAAAAGTTCAGGGAACATCTTCTTAAATAATGCACAATCACGACAGAAAATAATC
>JADGCU010000122.1:0-1909 GCA_015228785.1 Candidatus Omnitrophota bacterium | reverse complement strand
GTCATACGGAGCCGTTTGATGTTCATGGCGGGTGGGAATTGCCTGTTAGTGGCCCTATGTCATCGGCCATGAACATCAAACGGCTCCGTATGACTAAGCCCATCGATATACCGTCTCAATGCCGTATTCGCAGGCTCAATCATAATGATCCTTCCCCCTTTACGGAGACAACGGCTCATTTCCCTTAAACACACCGCAGGCGAAGAAAGATGATGAAAAACATTCAAGATCAAGAAAGCATCAATACTATCGTCTTCGAAAGGAATATGGTCAGCCGAGAAATTCATATCAATGCCATCGCACTTGCGGATATCAGAAGTCACAACGCCGTTAATTATCTCCTTAATAAATCCCCCTCCACTGCCGATCTCAACGACCTTTTCGGCACCATCCGGAAGAAATCGCTTCAGCTCACAATAGAAATCACTATATATTTTACTTAGCAAGGGCTTGGATTTGATAATTTTGACATGAAATTCAAGGGCGTCTTGAGAATCAATGTCAAAACCTGTACGCGCTTCAGGAAGCTTTAGAAAATCCAAAAATCCCATATTTTCTTAACCATAACGTTCTTGGAACTTATTGTTTGTGTGTAACCCATCGCAATAAGACAGCGAGACTCATGATCTGCTTATCCATAAGAAGCGGTGACTGCTCTCGCTGACTTAACAAAGCCTTGACGGCCTCAGGCTTAAACCAACCTAAATGCCCCATAACACCTGACGAGAAAACATCTTTCTGAAAATGCCGCAAGCGCTCATCAAAAGCCCGGTGCATAGGAAGATAGAAAGGTTTCTTCTTGCGCGGCAAATACTGCCGACCAGACTGATAAATATCACGCACTATTGTCTTGCCCTGAGAAAGTTTATTATAAACATCGAACGGCATTTTAAGAAAAAATTCAACAAGCCGATAGTCCGCGTAAGGACACCGACCTTCGAGCGAATGTGCCATAGTCAAGCGATCGAGTTTCATCAACGTCTGCTCGGGAAACCAATGCTTAAGATCCCACTGAAGAACCTTATCAAATATACCGATATCATTGCGCGCAAAATGATCACGCATCACATCCGCGTCTTCATCCGGCTCACTGTTCAACTGCCGCAAAAATTCAGGCGAATAGATCATTTCTCTCGATGCTTTTGTAAAGAGCTCTGCAAAACTTAAATATTCATTTTCCTGACGAAGATCACCAGCGAGCAATTGCGAAAGACGCTCCCGTCCTGCCAACCCCATGCTGGCCGGATAACGGAAAGCACGATCAAGAACCCCGACAGGCATCCCGCGAACAGACATCGATAACACACGACGGATCAAACCCGGAAATTTTGGCATTCTGCGAAAGAAATCCTGGTGAACATATCCCCCCAGGATCTCATCAGCGCCATCCCCCGTCAAAACCACCTTAACCTTTTCTGCCGCCTTCCTAGCCAATAAATATGTTGGCAGAATGATAGGATCCCCATAAGGCTCATCCATAGCCTTAACTGCATCCTCAAGAAGATCAAAATCACTTGCCTCCATCTGCAGGCGGTGATGTTCTCCTCCCAACTCTTGAGCTACCCGGGCCGCCGACTTTGTCTCATCGTTTTCATCATCCCCAAACCCGATCGTAAAGAATGTCGGCCGAGAAACCTTAGCCATCTCGGCCGCAATAGAAACACTATCGATCCCCGAGCTTAGAAAAGCACCCAAAGGAACATCCGCAATAAGCCGCAAATGAACAGCCGATGAAAACAACGCCTGAAATTCGTCAATATACGAATCAAGAGGCCTTCCGCACGACATGGCCCTTAGTGAGGAAACAGACCACCATTGCTGACGGTCGATAACATGCGCGTCCTCATCAATAAGAACCCAGGAACCAGCCGGAACCTTTTTAATCTCCCGGTAAAAGGTCCTCTCACCA
>JADGCU010000057.1 GCA_015228785.1 Candidatus Omnitrophota bacterium | reverse complement strand
TTAATGGTGAAAGCCGTGAATATAATGATCGTGGAAATTTAACGGGGATCGTTTATTACAAGGACAATGAAATTAATGGTGAGGCGCGGGAGTTTACAGAAACAGGGGTTCTTTACGCGATCTGGAATTATAAAAATGGCGAGAAAGAGGGTGTCTCGAGAATTTTCTACGATAATGGACGTGAGGAGTGGATTTTAAATTTTAAAGCTGGCGAGACCAATGGGGGAGGCAAAAGATTTTCCAAGACCGGGGCGCTTCTTCTTGAGGCTGAGTATAAGGATAATCAATACGACGGGCTTGTTCGAGAATATTCTCAACTTGGAAAAATCAAAAGTGACTGTTTTTATAAAGAAGGGGTTAAGGACGGCCTCTGTAAAGAATATCATCCCAATGGGAAGCCCTGGATCGAGTGGCATTATGAGGCAGATGAAAAACAGGGACTAGCTAAAGAATATCGTGATTCAGGTGCCCTTTGGATGGAAGTAACTTATAAGAAGGACAAGCAGAACGGGAAGATGCGGGAGTATTATCCAAATGCTAAGGTTAAAAAAGAGTGGGAGGTTCTCGAGGGAGTTCAGGATGGCGCCAGCAAATCTTTTTATGAAACAGGGGAACTCATGAGTGATGAGTTTTATCTGGCTGGTAAATTACAGGGAGAGGTTCGGCTGTATAACAAAAGTGGTGAGATCGCTTATATTGATACCTATGATCATGGTGTAAAGATCAAGCGTAAAGGGTTTGACCCTCGAGGAAAGATGGAGTTTGAGCAAAATTATTAATACGTCGGGCGAAAGATGCCTGGCTTTTATGTCAATTGGAGTAGACGATGGCCCAGCAAACACCGAAAAATGTTCCGCCAATGAAACCGAATCCTAGACGAAATCAGAAAAATAATAATCAAAACAGTGGCGCCTGGATGATCTGGATTGTTTTAGGGATCATTTTTGTGATGATCTTATCAAATCCTTCGACTGTATCGCATACAGCGACTGCGGCGAAAATGGGATATAGTGACTTTTATCGCTTGCTTAAAAACAACAGGGATACTCAAGAGATTAAGAAACTAACCCTAACTGAAGGGGTAGACCGTGTCTTACAAGGGAAATTGGCCAACGGTAAAGATTTCCGTTTGAGCGTTCCCCAGGATGATAAAGATCTTATGTCGATGATCCGTGAGAATGTTTCCGACTTTTCTGTTGTTCCAGCAGAAACGTTTTGGACTCAAGTATTCTTTAACTTTGTCCCTGTCTTTCTGATCATCTTTTTTATTTGGTTTATTGGACGACGTGGCGCGGAAATGGGCAATAAGATCTGGTCTTTCGGCAAAACTCGCGCCAAGATGTCTGAGAAGGGAAGCGGCAAAATCACGTTTAAGGATGTGGCTGGCGTCGATGAGGCCAAAGAAGAATTACAGGAGATCATTGAGTTCCTGAAAGAACCCAAGAAATTTGAGCGCCTCGGCGGGAAAATCCCTAAAGGTGTTCTTCTGGTGGGGCCGCCAGGGACAGGAAAGACGCTTTTGGCTAAAGCCGTTGCGGGTGAAGCGGATGTTCCTTTCTTTTCTTTGAGCGGTTCTGATTTTGTTGAAATGTTCGTTGGTGTAGGCGCTTCGCGTGTCCGCGATCTTTTTGATCAGGCCCGCAAGGCAGGAAAAGTCTCAGGTAAGGGATGCATCATCTTTATTGATGAAATTGATGCTGTGGGGCGCCAGCGTTTTTCTGGAATTGGCGGCGGGAATGATGAACGCGAGCAAACACTCAATGCCCTTCTTGTTGAAATGGACGGATTTCATTCGCCCAGCGGCTTGATTGTAATGGCGGCAACAAATCGTCCGGATACCCTTGATCCTGCACTCTTACGGCCAGGCCGTTTTGATCGTCGGATTGTTGTTGCACTTCCTGACATTGTAGGTCGGGAAGGCATCCTGATCGTGCATTCCCGCACAATCAAGTTAGGGGATGATGTGGACCTGAAGAGGGTCGCCCAGCAGACGGTCTATTTTTCTGGGGCTGACCTGGCAAATGTATGTAACGAGGCTGCTCTTTTAGCCGCACGTCGCGCTAAAGAAACCGTAGGCATGGCTGAGTTTCTGGCTGCTGTGGAGCGCGTCACAATGGGGCCGGAAAAGAAGTCCCGGACAACATCCAAAAAAGAAAAAGAAATGACAGCCTATCATGAGGCAGGACACGCTCTTTTGAGCTTCCTTCTTGATGAGGTTGACACCTTTAGCAAGGTGTCCATCATTCCTCGCGGCATGGCGGGCGGCTATACCTTGACTCCTCCGACAGAAGATAAACATTATTACACCAAAAAAGAACTTTTTGGTCAGATGACCCTTCTGTTAGGTGGACTTGTGGGAGAAGAAGTATTCATGGGGGACACAACAACAGGTGTCTCTAATGACCTTGAGAAGGTGCGTTCTTTGGCGCGCAGCATGGTTTGCGCTTTTGGTATGAATGATCAATTGGGGAAATTGGCTTTTGGAAAAGGCATGCATCCGTCTTTCTTGGGCAGAGACCTTTTTGATGAGAAGGACTACAGTGATGATACCGCCAGACAAATTGACGAAGAGGTTAAAAGTCTTGTGAATGCGGCTTATGAACGCGCCAAGAAGTTGATCAATGAACATCGTGACAAGCTTGATCTTATCGCAGGACGTTTGATTGAGAAAGAAGTAATGGATATTGATGAAGCGCGGACCCTTTTAGGAATTCCGGCTCTCCTGAAAAAAGGGGATCCTGTGGTGCCCCCGCAGGTATAAGAGATGAGACGTAGAAAGACCTTTGTTGTTCAGGCTCGAGATTATCGGCTTTCGGTTGGTGAACGAACCCTGCTTATGGGCATCTTAAATGTAACGCCTGATTCTTTTAGCGGAGATGGCGTTTTAACGCAAGGGAAAGATCTTAAGGCCGCTGTTCGTTACGGGCTTGACATGGTAAGGCAGGGGGCTGACATTATTGATGTGGGAGGAGAATCGAGTCGTCCTGGGGCCACGAGGATTTCTGTTGCTGAAGAGATAAAACGAGTTGTCCCTGTCATTAGAGAGCTCTCTCGTAAAATTAATGTTCCTATTTCAGTAGACACCTATAAGCCTGATGTGGCCTCGGCTGCCTTAGATGCGGGGGCTTCTATTGTCAATGTGATCAAAGGGACACCGGTAAGCGAAAGATTGCTAAGAATTGTGCTTCGTTACCGTGCGGCTATTGTGCTGATGCATATGCGAGGAACACCCAAGACGATGCAAAGGCATGTTTCATATAAAGATGTTCTCGGCGAAATAACGTTAGAATTTAAGAAATCTATTGAAAAGTGTATAAGAATCGGTATAAAGAGAGATAGTATTATCGTCGACCCTGGAATCGGGTTTGCGAAAACAGCTGAACAGAATTTCTTGATCATGAAAAATCTTTCAATGTTTCGCGAATTGAATTTACCTATTTTGATCGGTCCATCAAGAAAGTCTTTTATCGCAAAAGTTCTTAATTTACCGGCTGGAGAACGACTTATTCCCACAGCATCAACCGTTGCGTTGTCTGTGTTGGGAGGAGCTCATATTGTTCGGGTTCATGATGTGTGTGAGATGAAACAATCGGCAGAGATTGCTGATGCTGTTGTAAACGCGAATTGAGATATTGCTCATGAATTTTTTCTTTTGGTCTACAATCAAGCCTTTTCTTGAGATCATTATCCTTGCCTTTGTTTTTTATCGTATTCTTTTGTTCTTTCAGGGCACACGGGCTTTTCAGGTCCTCAAGGGCATGGCCTATATTCTTTTAGCATTTTTACTGTCCCAGTTCCTGGGGTTAGATACCCTGAACTGGCTTTTAACTAAGTTTTTTGCTATTTCGATCCTTGCCATTGTTATTATCTTTCAACAAGAATTGCGTCACGGTTTCGCCCGTCTGGGACAAGGAAATCTTTTTAGAGTCTTTCTTGAAGAGGCAGAGGTCGTGGCCGTCATTGAAGAGATTGCGGATGCTGTTTTCAAATTATCCGATAAAAAAACCGGATGTATCATTGGGATCGAACGAGAGTCTCAGCTTAAAACATATATTGAGAGCGGGATCCCCATTGATGGGCTTTTGTCCTCCGAGATGATTCAAACGATCTTTCGGCGTGATTCCCCTATGCATGATGGAGGCGTCATCGTACGAGGCCAACGAATTGTTGCGGCGGCATGTCTTTTTCCTTTATCCGAAAATCAGAATTTGAGTAAGATTATTGGAACTCGCCATCGGGCGGCTTTAGGGCTCACCGAACAGGCGGATGCTGTGGCTGTTCTTGTGTCAGAAGAGACAGGGGAAATATCTATTGCGAGTGACGGCAAGTTTATTCCCGTGACGGGGCCAGACCGGTTAAGAACGATCCTGAAGGATCTTCTCGTCGCATATGCCGCCCCTCAGAGAGGGCATAAGAAATGAAGAACTTCTTATTTCACAATTTATCACTTAAGATCATTTCTCTGGGTCTTGCGATCGTCGCATGGATCTATGTGAACGGCGAAATCCTTAAACACAGGTAATCCATGCCCTTATTAGGTGTTAATATTGACCATGTGGCCACTCTTCGTCAGGCCCGTCGGGAATACGATCCTGATCCTGTCAAGGCCGCTCTTATTTGCCAACAGGCAGGAGCTGATTCTATTGTTGCTCATTTGCGTGAAGACAGACGGCACATCAATGACAGCGATGTCAAACGTCTTCGTGCGGAACTTAAAATCCGTTTTAATTTAGAGATGTCAATAAACCCTAAAATTGTTGGTATCGCATGCCGAATTCAGCCTGATCAGGCAACCCTTGTTCCCGAACGCCGACAGGAACTGACAACCGAAGGCGGGCTGGATGTTGTGAAGAATTTCAAACGTTTAAAATCTGTTTGCCGCCATCTCTCTGATGAAGGAATATGTGTGAGTCTCTTTATTGATCCTATAAAGGCCCAGCTTGATGCGGCGCGAGAGCTTGTGGCTGTGATCGAACTTCATACAGGACGTTACGCAGAAACAAAAACGCCTGTATCTTTGCGTCGAGAATTAAAGAACCTCGAAAACATGACCGCCTATGGCATTAAGTTAGGGCTGACTGTCAATGCCGGGCATGGCCTCAAGTACCACAATACTCTTTCTGTCGCTGAGATCCCCGGGATGCATGAACTCAATATAGGTCATTCTATTATGGCCCACGCCATGTTTGTTGGCCTTGAGGCAGCGGTGAAAGAAATGGTTGTGCTCGCCAGGACAGACAAGACTTCTTAGGGTAATTTCTTATTTATGATTAAAGGCACGGGTGTTGACATTATCGAGATCTCCCGAATTAAAAAGTCTGTTGAAACATGGGGAGATCATTTCTTGGCGCGTATTTTCAATCCTGAAGAGATCGCTTACGCCAAAGCCCATACGGTTCCATTTCAGCATTATGCGGGTCGTTTTGCGGCCAAGGAGGCTATTTACAAGGCCCTGGGAGACAAAACACTATCCTGGAAGGACGTGACGGTCATTAATGACAAGGATGGAAAACCTGTCTGCAAGATCCACAAAAAAGCGTTCAAAGGAAAGATTCACCTTTCAATCTCTCATTCCAAATATTATGCGGTTGCCAGCGCTATTGTTGAGGAGTAACAAAAACACCCATAAGAATGATTTTGGCCATGTTCTTGTCGTGGCAGGATCTCCTTCCATGCTGGGAGCCGCGGCTCTTGTGGGGTTTTCAGCAATGCGTTCCGGCGCAGGATTAACCACAATCGGTGTTGCAAAATCGCTTAATCTCACCCTTCAGAAGAAGATTTCCAATGTGATCATGACCCTTCCTTTATTAGAAACAACAGAGGGGACGATTGCGGTCAAGGCTTTTGACGTCTTAGCGCGCAATTGGAAGAAATATTCAGCTGTAGCGATCGGCCCAGGCATGACAATGTGTGCGTCTACTGTAACGTTCATTCAAAAGATGTATGCGAATTGTCCATTACCCATGATTGTCGATGCTGATGCGCTCAATGCTTTAGCGTTGACAGGGAAATTGGTGCGAAAATCCTCGGCGCCGAGGATTTTAACCCCTCATCCCGGCGAGATGGCGCGATTGACAGGTTTATCTAAGAAGACGATTGAGGCTGACCGTAAAGAGATTGCCTTAAAATATTCAAAAGAATGGAGATGCGTGGTTGTGTTGAAGGGGCATAGGACAGCTGTCGCTTCACCCGATGGGGAATTTTATGTAAACACAACAGGAAATGCTGGCATGGCGACCGCAGGGAGTGGAGACGTTTTAACCGGCATGATGGGGGCCTTTCTGGCCCAGAAAATAGAACCATTTGAAGCGGCGAAATCAGCAGTCTTTTTTCATGGTAAAGCAGGTGACCTTGCCGCCCAAGGCAGGTCCAAGGCAAGTCTTATCGCGAGTGATATTATTATCCATATACCTTTGGTTTTAAAATAATCATCAGCATAAAAGAAACAAATAAAAAGCCCCGGGAAACCCCGGGGCTTTTTGATTTGGAGGGATCAACTGGCGTTCTTTGATCTTCTCCAATCACAGATGGCGCGTGATTCTGCCTTCAGCCTTCTCGAACTTCGGCGCGAAGTTGACTGCAGAACGGCCAAAGCAGACGCCCATCTGTTCGTAAACCGCAACTTGGTTCAGGTCGACATGACGTTGTTCAATAGCTTTCTTGGATTCCATATAACGGACCTGGTTGCCATCAATTCCCACAACAGTGACACCAACGGTCCCGGCGTTAAGAAGCAGGACAGCCGCGGCACCGGCTTCTTTTCCAAAACAAACATCGTAAGCAGAGGAGTGCCCACAGCGGACCAGGTGTCCTGGGACAACGGAACGGATCTCCGGGATCTCATTCATTTTTTCAACATACATCTGAGCCTTTTTCATGAGCTCTTTGATTTCGGGGTCAGCCTTGAATCGCTTGGTAAGCTCTTGGATAACAAATTTTCCAGCACCAGCGAGTTTTTTATGACCAAAGGAATCTGCCTCTGAAGACTCATCGTAGATCTCGGAACCATCCACATTCTTAAGGCCCTCTGCAACCACGATCATATAGCATCCAGCAAGCACATCACTTTTGAGTATGCGGCTAAAATAGCGTTCCTTGCAGTGTTTGTAGAGGATATCAAAATTGGTGGGGATCTCAGGAATCAAGATCGCATCCGCATCTGCTGCGACACCCCCGCGAAAAGCGGTATGTCCCGCGTAGCGTCCAAATACTTCGAGGATCATAACGCGGTTATGGGTGATAGATGTGGTTTTGAGCTCCTCAACATACTGGGCGATCTTGTTGATCGTTGAATCGCCTCCGACAGAGTATGTTTGAAGGTCCAGATCCATTGTTTTAGGAGCATGAACACACTTGATGCCCTGCTCAGAAAGGTCAACCATGACAGATCCAGAGTCATCGCCACCGGAAATCACGAGGCCGTCTATTCCAAACTTCTTCATGCCTTCCTTGATACGCTCGTATTTTTTAGAATCTTCAATCTTCTTGACCTTAACGCGGGAATGACCCGCATCAGAACCAGCAAGATTGGCATCGATCTTATCAGCGCGGTCAGGCGTGAGCGCGGTCAGTCTATCCATGTTAATCAAATTATAGAGGCCGGCGTATCCATTGGGAATGACGTAGGGGGTGATGCCAAGACTATTAGCCATCTGGGCGGCACCCTTGACAACGCCGTTGAGGCCGCCGCAATCTCCACCAGATGTTAAAATGCCAATCTTTTTCATGGAAAAACTCCTTATCGATTAGGTTCAAATTAAGAGATGTAAATTACCATAAGGAATCACAGAACGCAACGTGAAAATATTATTGTTTGTTCTTTTTAGTCTGACTTAACATGTCTTTGGCATGCTGGCGGGCAATGTCTGTTATTTTATCTCCTGTCATCATATGGGCCAGTTCTTCGATCTTGGCATGCTGATCATTAAGCGGATGGACTTGGGTTTTTGTTCGGCCATCTTCAACCCGTTTAGTGATTCTAAAATGGATATCTGCAAAGGCGGCGATCTGGGGAAGATGGGTGATCAGAATAACCTGACGGTGAGAGCTGATTTCTTTAAGTTTTGTGCCGATCACTGTCCCAAGCCGTCCACCGATCTGGGCGTCGATCTCATCGAAAATTAGGACAGGAACAAGATCAACCTTCATGAGCGCTTTTTTGATAGCGAGCATGATGCGAGCAGATTCCCCTGAAGATACGATCTCAGCCAGGGGTTTCAGGCTTTCTCCTGTATTAGGACTGATCTGAAAGCTTATTTTGTCATGCCCATCCAAAGTAAAATCGCTTTTTTCGATCTTGACTTCGAAAACAACAGTCTTAAATCCAAGCTCGTGAAGTTCTCCTTCGATCGTTTTCTTGAGAAGCGATGAAGATTTCTTTCTTTTGAGCGATATATCTGACGCCAAGGCGCGAAGTTCCTTTTCTTTCATATCGAGATCTTTTTTCAAGGAGCTTTCGTTATGCTCGAAATCGCTCAATAGATCGTATTTCTTTTTGGCCTCATCGTAAAATTCTTTGGCTTTCTCGATAGTCGGACCATATTTGCGTTTAATATCATGATAGAAATCTGATTGCTCGTTGACCTCTTTGGCACGATCAGGATCAAAACTTAAAGAGGAGGCATAATCGTGTAGTGCCGAAATCAGGATTCTAAAAGAATCTTGAAGTTCTGCTAATTGATCCAGATGGACGGAAGCGTTAGGGTCTATGTCTGCTAAGTTTTGAAGCGATTTATTGGCCCTGGAAAGAATCGTTTCAATGTTGACATCATCGTTTTCAAGAGCAGCCAGTGCCTGGGAAATATTTTCAAAAAGCTTCTCTGAATTGTTGATCTTGATCCTGTCTTGCTCAACGCTTTCAAGGCTCTCGTTGTCCAGGGGGACCTGTTCTAATTCTTTGATTTGATGACCCAAGAGATTCAGGTCGCGTTCTCGAGAAAGGGCAAGGGCGTGAAGAGTATTAATTTTCTTTTGGATTTCACCATACTCTTTAAAGATAACCTGATATTCAGATTTGATCTTTCCAAAGTCTGTCAACGCATCCAAAATATTGATATGTCTGTGCTCGGCCAAAAGAAGCTGATGATCGTGAGGCCCGTGAAAATCGATCAAATGATCGCCTAATTCTTTGAGTTGTGCGACCGTTGCTGTTAATCCGTTGATTTTAATGCGATTTTTTCCATCAGATGAAACAGAACGCTGGATGATCAACCGTTCATCTTCACAAGGGAAATCTTCTAGAGAAGGAAGAGTTTTGGCAAGTTTAGGAGATATCAGAAAGATAGCTTCAACCAGACATTGATCTGTTCCATCACGCATATGTGTTGATTGGAAGCGCTCCCCCAGGGCGAAACGCAAGGCATCGATGAGGATCGATTTTCCGGCGCCTGTTTCTCCCGTCAAGATATTGAGTCCTTGGGAGCATTCCAGGGAGGCGTGTTCAATAATTCCAAAATTTTTGATAGTCAAGCTTTCAAGCATGGGTGTATGATAGCAAAAATTCAAGAAATGAACATTCTCTCTTTACATAAATTATCTATTTTGATAATATGGCGCCCTCTGAAGATTGGAATATCGGCGGATTCAGCCGGTAATACGTTTTCAACGGGAAAAGAAGCGTTTTGCTCTTTATCGTGAATGATCTTTGTGGCGAGATTTATGCCGATGTAGCTCAGTTGGCGTAGCGAGCCTGTAAGGCGAGCGGAGTCCCGCCTCAGCGGGATAGAGCAGCGAATTTGTTCTTTGTTGTGAATGATCTTTGTAATGAGATTTGCGCCGATGTAGCTCAGTTGGTAGAGCACGGGTTTTGTAAACCTGTGGTCGGGGGTTCGATTCCTCTCGTCGGCTCTCTTTATTTCTCTTCTTTTTTTATTGCCTAAGGAAGAGAGAACTTGCAGTTCTTTAAAGTTTTCGGGTAGGTACCCAAGTGGCCAAAGGGGACAGACTGTAAATCTGTTGCGCTCGCGCTTCCATGGTTCGAATCCATGCCTGCCCACCATCTTCTCTAGACGCCCCATCCTGTTCTTTGACAGGGTGGGGCGTCTTTCTTTAGAAAAGATGGTGGGCGCTCCGATGACCCAGAATCAGGGTCATCGGAGCTGCCAACTTGTAGGCAGTACAATTCTGAACTAATCTATTTGGTGGGCATCCCGACAAGAAGAAACCGGCCTTATCAGGGAAACCAACCTGCAAATTCTAAATTTTAGATTCCCTATTTTCCAATCCTTTTTAATATTCTAGAAATTAAAAAACTGACTATTAAATCTAATTTTGCGCTATCATTGATTAATCAAAAATTGTTAATAAAATTCTAATGTTCTATTTTTTAGGAATCCGGTGAGAAGGGTGAAGAAATGAACAAAAAGATACTCGTAGTTGATGATTCACCGTCCATTATTGATCTTTTGAGGATCCGCCTTGGATCACGAGGGTATTTCGTTCTAACGGCCTGTAATGGCAAAGAAGCCATGGATATTTACCACTCCCAAGAATTAGACCTGATCATTCTTGATATTACCATGCCTGAGATGGGGGGCGATGAGGTGTTAAAGACGATCCGCAAGCTTGAACTTGCCCAAGGCATTGAGCGAGGGAAAGGCATTCCTATTATCATGTTAACAGTAAACAAAGAAGCCTGGATGGACAGCTTTACTGATGGCTGCAGCAGTTATGTCTTGAAAACTTATGGCGGAAATAAAATATTGGAAAAGGTCGAGGAGGCGCTCAAGTAAGGGTGTATTTGCAAATTCATGACCATTCATAATCAGCAGCAACCTTCCGAATTAGAGAGCCGGATTCACGGATTTATTACTGATCAGACAGGTCTTTATTTCAAAGACCATGATCTTAGAGGTCTTCATGAGGCGTTGACTAAAAGGATGCGGGCGCTTGCCCTGGATTCGCTCCCTGCATAC
>JADGCU010000056.1 GCA_015228785.1 Candidatus Omnitrophota bacterium | reverse complement strand
ACAAAATTGATGTTGAGAATATAACTTATTGGACGATACAACTATGCAGACAAAAGAAGAACCGCGATCTTATGCTTGAACTCCAAACTAAAAGGCAACTCTGACGCCAATTGGGTGATGCCATTTTCGATCTGCATCCCGTATTTGACATCCAACGTGCTTTTACGCGCCTTACTGATGGCCTCCCTTAACTCCTCTTTGCCCAAACCGCGCAGAGCGATCGATTCAACGACGGGAACTCCCAAAAGACGCTCAAGCTGTGCAGAATCGATCCATATCCCTTTACGGGCTGTCTCATCCATAGAGTTCAAGACAAGGACCATCGGCGTTTCCAGCTCCAAAAGTTCTGCGGTCAATAAGAATGATTGCTTGTACTGACTGGCATCAATACACTGGACAATAATATCCGGCGCTTCCGCCAGGATCATGTCACGGACCGCCATCTCCTCTTCAGAATGAATATAGAAACAATGAAGCCCCGGCGTATCAATGATCTCGTAATTCTGATCTTTGATCCGAGTGACCGTGCGCTTCATTTCAATCGTTGTGCCGGGATAATTGGCGACAATGTTATATTCGCCGGTGAGATTATTGAAAATTTGCGTTTTTCCACTATTGGGCAACCCGACAATAGCGACTTTCTTCATTTTCGCTACGTCAGGGGCGCCCTGGAGGGGCTTTTGCTGGCGTTCTGCAGGACTGATAGGCATTATCTTCCCAATAACATTCTCGAAAAAATCGAACTACCTTTGGGATTTTCTTTCGAAGACTTACGTGCTAACAAATTTTCATCGATCGGCTTGTCATCTTCATCGCCGGTATCAACAATGACAGATTTTACAGCCTCTTGAGCGGCTTCCGGTTTCTCTTCAGCCACAGGCTGTTGTCCTACGGCAGTTTCAGGAGCGCTTGAGGCGAAATATTTCTTTTTGGGATCAACGCCAATGCCACGCAGATGAAAACTGATCGTAAAGGCCTTCCACTCAAACACACGGTCAAGTTCGCTCTTAAGGACTTCCTCGATCTCATTCAATTCCTTATAAATCGATGAGACGCCATCCAGGGATGCTGATATCTCAATCTCGATCCCCTTTTCCTTACGCTCAAAGGATACGGTCACATCAGAGGCACATGGATTTTGATCAATAATCTGAAGAATGAAATCCTTAACCGCCTTCTCAGGGATATTTAACACCTTGCCATCTTTTTCAACCGAGATCTCATGTGGCTCAGGCTTGGTTCTTGAAGACAGGATGAGCAGAATAAATCCCAAAATAACGAAAAACACGCCCACAACAGAAATAGTTGTCAGCGCTTTGGGTGCGGATAAAAGGGCATTATAAAATATCACAAGTCGGTCAGCCGGGAGCTTTCCCAAACCAACAGCGACAAGGACAAGGCCCTCCAGCAAGCAAAACGCTGCTGAGAACATCATAAAAACTTTTAATAAAAACGATTTCATCTCGCTACCTTCCTCTTAGAGTTTCTCAATTAAACTAAATAAACCATCCATGCTCTGTGTAATGTTAACTGTGTAACGTGTAATACTGGTGTAACAAAAATATGTTTAATGGATTTTCCGTCCTGCGTAACACATTCTGCCATTCCACCCGCTTTACACATTACACATCGCACATTACACAAATAATCGCTAATATCTATCTAAAGGTTGAACAACAAGTCACGACACGATGGCGGCGTCCTCAGAACGCCCTTCTTATCCTCGATCCTTTGCTCAATAGCCCTGGCTATCTTCTTGATATCTTCCTTAATACGCGCCTCATCATGAGAGCCCAATTTGATCGCCGTCACAAGAGACATGATCTTCATCGTTTCAGGAAACGTCACCGTCTCACAGATCTGATGAATATCTTCTTTCAAGATCGTATCAATATCTAAGCCCTTCAACTCCCGGGCAAGCGGCGAATTCTTATCAAGCTTGTTGATCCCGGAACGTGCCGCATCATTCAAGAAAGAAGCCATTTGGTGTTTCATCATCATATCTGGACAACAATTTTCCTAAAGTCTTTTTTGAAGAATTTTATCTATACCTAAACGTAATTATTTGGGCTGCTTAATGGGCAAAAAGCCTTCCATTTCACCTTCGCCAATGAAAATAGTGCCTTTTTTCTTCTGAATGCCATGCATATAGGTGATCTTCGCATCCTTTTCCGGAGGCGCCTTGGCCAACATATCCTGCAAATGTTTTAAACTGGTGATCTCTTTTGTATTAAAGGTCAAAAGAATATCTCCCGGCTTTAATCCCGCCTTGTCAGCCCAAGAACTGCCCATGACTCCGGTGATTTTAACCTTGCCCCCCGCAACCTGAATGGCCTCAACGCCCATATATTTGATCAACACAGGCGCGTCCTGTCCAGCCATAATAGGTGATGCCACCTGCTGAAACCCTCCCTGAGCCTGATAGGAATAATATCCCTGCCCCGTTCCCTGCTGCGGCACAGGACAATTAACGCCAGGAACAGCAGCTGCCTGCTTCCACATATCTGCGGTCTTGATCTCATGCAACACATCCTGCGCTGCGTCCTGGACAGGGTTGTTGGTAAACAACGCAATCAGGATCATGATAAAGAATGCAACGGCACTTAATAAAATGATGTTTTCTCTCTTCATCATGGCTCCTTTAGAACTTTCAACTGAACAATTAAACCAGGAACAACTTCACAGCCAACACAATCAGAATAACCACAAACAAATAAAGGGTCACTTTGGTATTCAACTTCGGCGCGATCCGCGCACCTGCCTGGGCGCCAACAATAACACCAATGCCCATCCAAAGCGCTTCCCCATAACAGACATTCCCCAAGAAAACATGCGGCATCAACGCGATCGCACAGGTAAGCAATGTTACAAAGTGACTTGTCGCGGTTGCGATATGCGAAGGATACCTGAGTAAGAAGATCAGGATCGGAACCTGAAACACACCGCCACCAATGCCTAAGAATCCACAAAAGAATCCCAAAAGAAGATTCATCGAAACGCCCAGCTTATCATTCGCAAAGAAATCATATTTCACGCCAAAAGCATCCATAAACTTCACGCGACGAAACCCGCCAGCCTTGGCTTCTTTAAGAAGAACTTTTTCCTGCTCTTTGGTCTTATCAAGATTGTTAATACTAAAAATTGTGTAAACGGATAAAAAGATAAGAAAGATACCGAAAATAATATTAAAGAACGACAGATTGATCAAATGATGCGTAAAACTCGATATAAGAGCTCCCGGCATGGCCGCAAGCGTGAACTTGATCCCTCCCTTATAATCGATCCTTTTCTGCATCGAATATCCAATACATCCAGACCCCGCATTCAAAAAAACAATCAAAAGTGATGTAGCTACAAGAAGTTCGTTTTCCCAACCATAAAAGAAAACCAGCAAAGGCAGGATGATGGGCCCGCCACCAATCCCAACAATTGTTCCATAGCAACCAATGGCCAACCCTGTAAAAAGAAGGACCCACCAGGCCGGCAGGTCAGCAGCGACTGCCCCGGGCGCGGCGACAACCCCACCCTGTAAGGCCACTTGCATCGTCGTCAGCGTTTGCTGAGGCGTTTTCTGGGCCGGTGTGAACATCGCCACCAACCCGATCAGGATACATAAAATGAGCGTACCGATCTTTGCGTAGCTCAGCCAATCGTATGTCACTTCATTTGTGTCACTCATGCGTCAAAACTCCTCACGGAATAATACTTAAAAAGACGATATAAATAGTTGAAACTAAAAGAATGAGTCCGGCCACAGGAAGTCCTATCCGGGCATAACTGGCAAAGGTCAGCCCTTCCTTATGCTTAAGATCATTCCCCATTTCCTCAACAAGGGTCTGCGATACGATACCAGCGCTCGCCCCGGAAATACACGCACACGCCCCGGCAATAGATCCCAAATTCATGGCCCACCAGACAACATCTGTAAAATCAGCAAACCCGGAGGACAGGACAATAGGAACAAGAAAAGCGCTTGCCGGCCCTGAATTCAAAAGGGCTGTCAAAATAGCCGCTGTTATCATCAAGTAAATGGGATACAGGATCTTGTTGCCCATGGCCATCGTGATCAAGGCATTGGAAACAACCTTGAGAAGTCCCGCATAAAGCGCCCCGCCAACGATCAGGAATAAGGCAATAAAAAATAAAATATCCGTCAAACTTAGCCGCTTGATCACGTCCTTGGCTTTTTGATTCTCAATGGCCAGAAGAAGAAAACCGCCGCCCATCGCGATCGGCGCCAGATGAACCTTAAAGCTCGGCAGGATCATAAATGCGACCAAGACACATCCCAGAATATAAAGAACCCTCTTGATCCTGGGCCAGTCCATCTTCATGACCTTA
Source organism: Candidatus Omnitrophota bacterium (assembly GCA_015228785.1). Taxonomy (GTDB): domain Bacteria; phylum Omnitrophota; class Gorgyraeia; order Zapsychrales; family Fredricksoniimonadaceae; genus JAAYZZ01. Next base: position 6,631 of record JADGCU010000056.1, on the reverse strand, counting down.
ACGTCCTGTTCCATCTTAAGCAAAAACGCCTTTTCTAATTTCAGAGACTTGAACTTCTCCTTATGGCGCAGCTCAAAAAACCACAAATACCAAAGGAACCCAGCCAGAAAAACGAAGCATATCGGCCCCATAACGATCAGAAAATCAAGGAACGTAAGCCCCGCTGCTGATGCCATCAGCATATTAGAGAAGTCGCCGATCGGCGTCATGTTCCCACCAATAACGGATGAAATGATCTCGGCAATAACAACCGGGATCGGCTCAAAGCCAAGCCCCTTGGCCGCATAGATCGTGATCGGGATAATAACCAGAACGACCGACATGTTGTTGACCAAGGCTGAGGCGATGAAGGTCATAATACAAAGAGCAAAGATCACTTTAGCCGTATCAGCCTTCAAATTAATGATGATCTTCTTGGCCGCGTACTCAAAAACGCGCAGATCATCAAGGAAAATCGCAAAGATGCTCATACCCATAAAAATAAAGATCGGGCTCATCCGGATCGAGTCAAATGCCTCTGACTGGTTATAAAAACCAAATGCTGAACCAGCAAGCAACATCAAAACTGCACCCAATGTCACACATACGGTCCGATTAAAAAGATTCAAGAAAAGCATCGTGAATGTAATGATCACGATGACAAGAACAACCATAATATCCCGCCCACTCGTCCCGAAAAGATCAATGCCGGCCGTGACAGGGATCTTATCCGACATCTTGAGCATCCGTCCATTGCGCGAGATCGCAAAGGTCACCGTATCTCCTGGCTTGCTCTGCGACATAAGATGCGACAAATGATTAGCTGACTGCACATCAACGGCGTTGTATTTTAAGATCACATCTCCACGACGAATATCAAGAAGCCGCCTGGCCGATCCCTTGGGAACATCATTGACCAAAACACCCGCTACCTGAGGAAGGTTGAAATCCTTGGCAATGACAGGGTTGACCGTAATGCCGTCAAACTCAATGGCATTCGTCCCGCCTGTCTGAGCCAAACGAGGAGCCCCGTGAGTCGGCATATTACGCGTATCAATGAACAACGCCGCCAACACAACAATAACAACAAGGGCAATGGCTGCTTCCATAAACGGGAAACTTTTAAAGTGCTTCAGCCTGTCTTCTTGCATGGTCTTTTGTATATTCAACGCCATTGTCTTATCCCCTCATCAATTCCAAGTAAAAACTACTTTGCTTCATTAACCGCATTAACCTGCCCAACAGGAGCAACGGAACCGACTGAAGCAACCGGTTCAGTCTGCCGATCAGCCATAGGCCTGCGATGCTCGTAACGAAGATCGTCAGGATTTGAAAACACCCGATAAGGAACGACCTCAATAGCTTCTCCCGAGATATCCTTATCTACGGCCGCGTAATGGAACATCTTCTCTTTATATCCGAATACCCAAGCATAAAGACACCCCGGGAAATTCTTGACAGCTGTATGAAACACACTGGCCGCCTTGTTATATTCCATGCGGCTTGCGGCAATACGGTCTTCACTAACGATCAGCGCATCCATCAGCTTCTGAAAATTATCACTCAACTTAAGATCAGGATAGGCCTCGGCAAGAGCCATGAACTTGGAAAGAGCTCCTTCCACGTGTTCAGGCTTCATATTAGCCAGATCCGTAAGCCCGCCTTGCTTGAGCATATTCATGATCATTTCTGTCTTGTCCATGCTACCGGCACGCTTGTCAGCCATATACTGATACATCGTCCGTTCATGCTCCGCATAGGCAATGACCATCTTGGCCAGATTGATCGCGAGATTTCTCTTGCGCTGCAATTGAACTTCAATCTGATTCTGTTCCATTTCCGTAAATCGCGAAAGATTCACAAAATGATTGTAATAATAAATGCCAGATAAAAGAACAACGAGCATAAAAATACCGGCGAGAACACCTTCACGGCTTCCTAAATTGGAAAAATCAATCTTCTGCCACCAATGAATTCTTTTTGGTGTCAGCTCGCCCAGTTCGCTGGGAAACAATTTCTTGACCGAGTCTGATATCAAACTCATTGTTTAGCCCCCCCCCGCTGCTTCTTGCCTTTTTCCATGTCCATGGCTTTCTTGAAACAGACGATGGCATCTTTATGATTTCCCGTGCTCTCATACAAAAACCCGAGAGCCTGATAATAAACAGCCTCACGAGGTTCGAGATCAATGGCCTTCTTGTAAAACTCCTTGGCCTTTTCGACCTGTTCAGTCTTCTCGTAGCAGGTGCCCAGATGATAAAAAATATCCGCATGATCCGGGTTGATCTCGGCAGCCTTCAAAAGATAAACGATCGCTTCAGAGTAATCCTCAAGCGTCACCAGGCAATCACCCAACTCGGAAACGATATTCGGATCATCCCCCTCAAGCTTCTCAGCCTTTTTCAAATACTCCAAAGCCTCTTTATATTCGTCGAGATTCTTATGGCAGAGCGCGATCATATAAATTACATCCGCATCATTCTCTTTTCCCGTCTCAAGATACTCCAGGAAATTATCCTTGGCCTTCTCAAAATCGCCCTTTTCAAAATATTTATACCCCTGCTCCTTCAGAAAACTTTCCTTGGTTGCCTCTGGCGCGACAAAAACATTCTGATATGCGTTGGTCAAGCCATTGATGATCCTTTCGGCCGTAGACATCGACACATGCGCTGCGACTTTTAATTTATCCCCGATCGCAGGACCGCGCTTCTCCTCTTTCTCATCCATGGTCTTTTTCGAGCGCGTGTGCTTCTTGACCCTTTTCACAACAACCTCTTCAACTGCATCCCCCTCATCGACATCAGACCCTTCTTCCTCTGAAGCCGTCGCCACCGTCTCATGAGCAGGATGGATCTTCTTCAATATATCATCCTGACTTTTATGTTTTTTAAGTTCTTCCATATTGCCTCCGTACGGTTATTAATTCTCTTATTAAACTAACTTTTGGCGACCAGCGGTTCACTTGTCTTAACCGCCATATTTTCTTTACACGTAAATGAAATCGTCACTTCTTTGATCTGCGAAAAACGGCGCATCAACACCTGGCGGATTTCGCGAGCGATCGCATGCCCTTCTTTCACAGTTCTTTTAGGATCAATGATGATCTCCATATCAATCCAGGCTTGCTGCCCCACGCGCCTGGCATGAACATAACTGACGCCCTTCACTTCCCTATATTGCATGACCTCGGCTTCAATGACCTTTTCCTTATCACCAGGCAACGATTCATCGATCAGGTTCTTGTACGCCTGAATCCCAAGGGTGATCGCAGACTTTAAGATCATAAGACCAACGAAGATCGCCGCAAGTGCATCCAGGATAGGAAAACCAACATTCGCGGCAAATACGCCGATCAAAACCGCGATACTGGACAACATGTCCGAACGATTTTCCTGAGCATTAGCGATCATGGCCGGCGAATTCAACTTTTTACCGGCACAAAACCCGTAGGACGACATGATAAAATTAGAAAGAATCGCCACAGCAGCAGCAAAAAAAGCAGCCATGTGCGGCGGATGAATGACCCCGCTCATAATGACCGCAATCGCATCGATCAAGATCATGACCGAAATACCAAAAAGCAACACATACGCAAAAACAGCGCCCAAGAATTCAGACTTGCCGAGTCCCCAGGGATATTTCTTATCATCCTTATGACCCGAAAGGGTTACCGTGATGATAACCATCACGGTCGTCACAACGTCTGTCGCTGAATGGAACCCGTCAGCCACAAGACCCTTGGAATTAGCAACATACCCGATATATATTTGAAAGATCGCTAGCGTCAAATTCCCCACCAGAACAACCCAGGGAACGACCTTGCCGCAACGGATACATTTTTCATTCATAACCTAACCCAACTAAGTTAACTTCCTTGTGTAATGTTAATTGTGTAACGTGTAATGCTGGTGTAATGGATCCATGTTTAATGAAAAACAACCGAAAATTCTTTCCATTCCACCTTCTTCCGTTTCACTCGCGTTACACATTACACATCTAACATTACACAACCAATTATTACGCCGGTACGTCTTCAATCGAAATATGCCCAATATGCTTATCTTCACTTCGCAAAAACGCCCGAACCGTCTGATTGATCCTCTTGGCCTCAAGAACACTAATATTCGGATCGATCTGCATGCTGAGATCCAACACGATCTGTCGTCCTGTCTGACGCGCCCGGATCTTTCTCACACTATGGATCCCTTTGACACTCAACACAAGATCACGAATCTTGCTCAAATATTCCTCAGGAAGATTCCTGTCAACCATCCCCTTCAGGCCGTTTTGAAGAATACCCACACTGGCATGAAGAACGTGAGCGGCCTCAAAGATAGCAATGACCGGATCCACCCAGTGAAGCCCCATATGCGTTACCACAACGCCGATCGCAACTAAGAGGGACGAAATAACGTCGATCTTGTTATGTTCCGCGTGCGCCTTCAGTGACGGGCTATTAAGCTCCTCGCCACCACAATGCGAAAACTTGTAAATAAAAGCACTGATCACAGCGCTCAGGATCGCCACAAAGAAGACGACCACATGCTGAATAATGAAGATGCGTTTCGCTATGACAATGAACGAACTTAAGATAAGCGCCAGCGTTCCCAGGATCATAAAAACGCTCATCACGACCTGGGCCACGAACTCGATCTTGCCGTACCCATAAGGGTAACGGCCATCGGCCGCTTTCTTCGAATACTTGACGCCGATAATAACAACGATCGATGAAAATACATCGCTCAAATTACAGAGTCCGCTCCCGATCAAGGCACGGCTGCGACCCATAAATCCAACAAAGAGCTTAAAAGCAGCCAAAAAAAGATTGGCCACGATCCCGGCCAGGATCGTCTTACGTGCGCAGGACTCGCACTTCGCGAGATTCTTTGGCTTCGAATCAGGCTTCATCTTCGAACAACTCCTGGCCGTCTTCCGTCACTTCCTTGGCCGCCTGTTTCTTCTTCATCCTGGCACCAAAATGGACCATGAGCCAAAACATGTTAGAAACACCAATCAAATAGGAGACTCCAATAATGTAGATCAACCCGCATTGACGTCCTTTGAAAAGCGGGATCCATATCCGGACAGGATCCAGATTCTCAAAAACAAAGAAAACAAGAAGAACGAGAACCAAAAAACCTAAAATAATCTTTAATACAGTCGTTGGTTTCATAGGATTGGTCTCAAAATAATGTGACAGCTATTACATTTACCACGATTTTCATGAGGCGCTACCGCACCTTTGGTGATCGGTGGAGGATTCGGTAAAATGTCCCCTGCATCTGTCGGAAGCTGCCCGCCCGTCACCATGATGATATGACACGCTGTACAAGGTTTATTCCGGCTGCGATGCGGGCTTAGTGCTCCTGGCGTGATCGGCTGCGCCGCTTCGTTCTGCGAAAAACCGATCGTTCTCTTGGAAGAGAATGTAAACGTCATGAGCTTTCCGCGGCGGGACACAAGAACTTTAGCCTTGAAACTATTCTTTACCCGTCTGGTCGCTTCTGTAAACGCAACCAAATCGGGCGTGGCAAAACCTTCGACCGCAACAACCATGTCCCCGGCCAAGATCCCAGACTCAGCTGATTCGAGAGAGATCTCATCCACCAAAAGGCCCTTCGTATCAGCCGGGATCCCAAATTCCTTGGCCAACTCTGGTACCAGCGGGATAAGCTCAAGTCCCATCCAATGGCCTTCAATAAATTCTTTTAATGCTGCTCCCTGCTCTTTAGGCGTAGGCAACTTGCCTGTCGGGGCACGCTGAGGCAGCGCAGGATTGGGAGCCCCCGCCTCTCCTGTTTCAGCTGGCGTTTGATTGGCAAAAGCGATCTGATGAGCACCCACCGTCATATCGGTTGTTGTCGACTGAGGCGTTGCGACTCCCACAGGCGTCGAGGCATCACCTGTACCGGTTGCTCCCAAATTCATATTCAAGGCCTTCTTGATCTTGTCATGCGCGCCTAATTTATACTCCATCGTGATATAAAGCGGCTGGCCATTGCGCAGGATATCTAAAAGAACACCTGGCTCTAGGCTTGTAACATTCGTCACTTTCAGAAAATCCGATAAATTCTTAATCGGTTTATTATTAATAGACTTGATAAGATCGCCGCCACGTACACCCGCTGAATAGGCAGGGTCCTCACACCAATCCACCACAACCCCCTGCTCCCCCTTAGGAATACTAAATTCCATCATGAGTGCTGGTGAGGGATTGGAAACCGACATGCCGCCCCACTCCGCATCGCCTGCGCCAATATGCATCAGCGCCGCCACAATGAAAAGGACAAAGACCGCAAGCGACAAAAACAGAATAACTCTCTGTTTCCGTATTTGTTTGTACTGAGCAAGTTGATCAGGCATAAATATTATCTGCTATTTTGCGATCGTTTTAGGGTTGAGATTGATCCGCTCGATACCTGTATTACAATCCTTGCAGACCCAAAGGTCACGCTTGGAGCCCATCATGTATAGACCGATCAGGATCAAGGGGATCCCTAAAACCAAACCGACCCATGCCAGACATGCAAAGATGCCAACCAGGATCAAAAACCCGGCCATCTTTCTGTTGTAGCGAGGCCCTGTGTACTGCTGCATTTCGCCATTACAATGATTACAAATAACTGGCTTAGCCATGTCTTACCTTTCGTTT
>JADGCU010000055.1:2021-11060 GCA_015228785.1 Candidatus Omnitrophota bacterium | reverse complement strand
GGCCAGCTTAGGCAATGTCTTTTCATGCGTTCCCCAACCCATTTCAGCAGGAGCTGTTCCTTCCTCTCGCAACCCTTCAATACTCCAGGTCCCGACAAATTCATCCACCTCTTTAGGTTTATTAGTAATCTGAGTATCCCTCTCGGAACAATGAATAACTTTAATCCCCAGCTCATGCCCCAACCCGGCGAAATCCCGCGCATCAATCAGTTTCTCAAGCTTAGCAGGATTCTTGGCCTTATTATCCTTGATCAACTTATGAGCAATATCAATCGCGCCCTGCTTGGCAAAATGCGAAATAAGCCCCGGGTTAGCCCCATGGTCTAAAACAAATGTTGTGGCATCCTTCCAGCTCTTGGTCAATTCTCTCAACTTCATCTGACGACTGTACAGTGACTTCCCATACGGCGACGCCGTAAACCGTTCCGCAAAAGAGTCCCACACCTCAACAGAGGTATTGACGTAAAGCACTTCATGCTCATGACACCAAGTAACAATCTCGCAACAATCGATGTTCCAAGCCAAATCGATCAAAAGCCCGCCCTTTTCTAAGTGCTGGGACAAAACTTTGTTCATATTCTCAGGCGTGACTTTCTGCCGGAAAAACTTGATACCCGCAGGGGCATACTTCTTCAATTCAGCAGATTTATCTTCAAAATCAATGACCGTGATATTCTCACTGGGCACATTAACAAGTTTCAGCAATATCGGTATCGTGCATCTTGACACCGACCCGTAACCAATAATCAAAACTTTCTTATTAAACGTGATCATACGACCCTCCCAAAAATAATTTTCAAAAAAATCTGCTCAAATATATTAATACTATTTCTTTCTAAATTTTGTTCGAAATTCTATCATAATCTTTTAAAAAATATATTTATTTCTTAGTACTAATCACTAAAGAATTAACGGAAACAGATCTCCCTCAAAACAGTAATCCCGTGTTTGGAACCCGCACCGAATCCCCCGACCCTCTAGCTGTTGCCAAACCATTGTTTCTTTAACTGCTGCGGAAAATGGAGACTCACGTATTCATAGATCCTGTTTTTATCTTTATCCGGGATCTTCTGGAAAGACAACCCATATACATGCTGACCATCTTCCTGCTTCTCCCATTGAACAGCAACTTCCACGTCAAGATCCAGAAAATTGATCTGAAGATTCATTTTAATACCCACCTGCTCCGGCAATCTCTCAGGAACAGAGATCTGTATGCCCTTGAGATTAATATCCCGAATAAAGCAATCAACCGTCCGATTACCCGCATCAAGCTGAACTTTTCCCTCACGCATGATCTGCCAACGAAAAATATGTCTATGATCTTCCATGTCTCAATTCCTTTCCAGATCTTTCCTTTACTTAAAAATGCCAGTTGCCTTATTAGAAATGAAAATTCAAGCTCGCCGCAACGGCCTCCCCGGCCCCGGCTGCTCCCTCGAGATTGATCCAGACTTTCTCACTGACGGGAACATCAACACCTAAAATAGCATCAAACCGGCGGCTCTCCGATGCGTAAGCACGATTCCTGTCATTATTGATCCGATGAATATAATCCGTTGTGCCGTAACGAAGACCTGTGTACGGTGTAAATTTCTTTAGATCATAAGAGACCAGCGCCGAACCCTGCCAATCATCAAGAATGGCGTTATGCTTTTCTCCATTAACCCTGACAGTCTTAGGATGAATACTGATGTGCTGAAACCCGCTCACCACCTTCACCGGACCTTCCTCATAAAGACGCAGGCGAAACCCGTAACCGCCACCCCACAGGGGCTCATCATACCTGATCTTATCCCCGGATCCAGACGTATGCTCGATCGTCCCGCCGCTCCATTTAAGATCCAGGCAGAACCATTCCGTCACGCCATAGGACAAAAGGATATGCTCCTGCTGACTTTTCATGCTGCCTTGATCCCTGTTCAAATCACGACTCAAGATCGTATACGACTGAAGTCCCCCAAACACCTGGCCTGTTTTTGGCATTTTGGTGCCATACGCCGGCGCGGCGCACGCAACCGGGATCGCAAATAAAAATACGATCCCCCCCATGATCCACTGTCTCATGCTTTCTCCCTTTCAAATCTTTTCAAATAAGAACATGTTGCAATGCGTTAAAAAGATACCCGATCGCCATAATCGCGAGAGTAGTCACACCAAAGAAAATCAAGATGAGTTTTAATTTCATAGCCCGGCGCAACATCACGGCCTCAGGCAGGCTCAGCGCCGAGATCGCCATCATAAAGGAAAGAGCCGTCCCCAAGGGAACCCCTTTCTGAAACAGTGCGACTGCGACAGGAACGATCGCCGCACAACTGCCGTACATCGGGACACCGATCAACACAGCAATCGGAACAGAGAAAATACCTGTCGATGAGATAACGGCATCGATCATCTGTTGCGGAACATAATTATGAATGTATGCCCCCATGGCAACGCCCAGCAACACCCATAGCCAGATCTTGGCCAAGATCGATACCGCCTCTTTCCAAGCAAAAGAAATCTTCTGAGCAAAACCAGGCAGGCTCTTCGGCTCCCCCAATACCACAGTCCCAGAGGCCATGTCCTCAACAAGAAGATGCTCCAGGTTCATCCGCCCCAGGATCATGCCTGAGACAATACCAATGGCCATGCCACTGATCACATAAGCCAGCGTGATCTTCCAGCCAAAAAGTCCCAACATAAGAACGACAAGATACTCATTGATCAAGGGAGATGTAATGAGAAAAGAAAACATCGCGCCCAACGGCGCTCCTACACGAAGGAACGAAATAAAAATGGGGATCGAAGAACACGAACAGAACGGAGTTACAGCCCCGAACAAAGAAGCACAAAAGAGCCCAAGGAACCCGCGATCAGACATCCATCTCTTCATGGCCTCATGCGGAATGAACGAACGGATGACGGCAATGACAAAGATCAACCCAACCAATAAAAGATTAATCTTGATCGAATCATAAATAAAAAACGCCACGGTCGCACCCCAGCGAGTCGCAAGATCAAGGTGAAACAACTGAACTGTCACCCAATGACTGAAAGCTAGCAACATTTGTTATCCGTCTTGTCTTTAGGACCGCAGCAACAAGACCCGCACTCAGCCTTTTGTACCATCGCCTTATCCAGCTTCTCAAAAAGACTCGCCCAAAAACCCTTCTTTGATTCCTTCTTCTGTTCCTCTGCCATGCGGCCTCCTATTTTCTAATTTAATAATGATTTATAATACAACAAGACGCGCCCCTGTCAACGGACCATTCCTCGGCGATAGAATAAACAAAAGCCTGGCATCTAATCCTTTTTACTTTTCAAAACCTGACTTTATGTTACAATTCGCACTGTCCCCTTAGCTTAACGGATAAAGCACAAGCCTCCGGAGCTTGTGATGGGGGTTCGATTCCCCCAGGGGGCGCCATTTTAAATCTGAAAGCCCTTCTTCGACTCGGTCGAGGAAGGGCTTTTTGTTTCGCCTGCTAAACGTCTTCTATTTTATTTCCGGCGCCTCTGGAAAATCTATCTCCGTCTCTGCCACATGATTAATATAATTCGTAAAAATATTAAACGTCACCCAAGCCACCACCTCAACAAGCGCAGCATCACTGTAGCCCGCCTTGCGAAAGGCTTCGAGAGATTTGTGCGTTGGTCGCCCCTTGGTCTCGGTGATCTCAACAGCTAATTTCACAAGCACCTGCCTCTTGGGATCAGCCGCCGCCTCCTTACGCGCTAAAAGCATATCTTCTGGTGATAGTCCGGCCGCTTTCCCCATCAACGTATGAGCCGCCAGGCAATAATCACAGCTGTTCTTCTGGGCCACCGCAAGAGCGATCGATTCAATCTCCTGCGGCGTCAGGACACCTTTCTTAAGCCCCACGCTATACCCCATCATGGCTTCAAGCGTTGTCGGAGAGTGAACGATCGTGGCGTAAATATTAGGCACTTTCCCCATCTTGGCCTTAATGCCCTCCAAGATCTTCTTCTGGTCAAAACTGGCCGTTTCCAAACTTACAGGATTTATCACAGACATATGCTTCCCTTTCTTTTAATACAACACTGTTTCGTTTTTCCGCATAACAGTGGGGCAACCCTATGCCGCCATCCTGATCGCGCACCCCTCATCCACCAGTTGCTGATTCAGGCAGGTTAAACGTACTGCAAGGTTCGGCATCCAGACACATCGAGTTTAACCCAGCATCTCTCCTACAGCAAGTCTGTGACCTGCCAGAAAGGCCCGCGCATCCATGACGTGAGAATTAGCCGGATGAACACGCTTGACCAAAACCGCCCGGTCAGCGGCCTGGACATAAAATCCATCCTTGTGAAGCTCGACAATCTCGCCAAATTTTCCCTTAACCTGAGCCTCAGAGGCAACGGCCTCCAAAATCTTTAAGCGATATCCACGCCAGAACGTAAATGCCCCAGGCCATGGCTGAACACCTCGAACAAGATCATGGATCTCTTTGGCCGTCCTATCCCAGCGAATATGCCCAAGATCCTTGTGCATTTTAGGCGCATGGGTCGTGAGCGCCTCATCCTGCTTTTGTAAAGAATAGCTGCCTTCTTTAATACGCGGCAATGTCACAGACAAAAGTTTTGCGCCCATGCGAGCAAGCAAAAGACGAAGCTCCACAGACGTCATATCATCAGAAATAGGGCAAGCCTCTTGAACAATAATTTCTCCGGCATCCATGACCGGGCTCACCTTAATGACCGTCACTCCTGTTGTGGTCTCTCCATTCATGATCGCAAAATTAATGGGCGCCGCCCCACGGTATTTCGGTAGAAGCGAGGCATGAACATTCACACAAAAATACTTGGGAAGGGCTAAAACCTCACAGGGAAGAAATTTGCCGTACGCCACAACCACAAAAATATCAGCCTGAAACCAACTGATCTTCTCAACAAAAGCAGCCTTCTTAAGAGTGTCGGGTTGAAAGACAGCAATACCATGTGCAAAAGCAAGTTGCTTGGTCGGGGAATACGGCACACGAAGCCCTCGCCCCTTGGGCTTATCCGGTTGTGTCACCAGACCAACAACCTTATGCCCATCTTTGATCAGCTGTTCCAGATTGATCGCTGCGAAATCATCACAGCCAAAGAAAACAATTCTCATAAAAGATTATGGATTAACATTGATAGTGATCACAACATCCTTCTTCCGTCGAAAAGAACGCAGAGCCTCTTTGACAAACCCCGCGATCTCCTTGATCTCAAGCCCGTGAACCATAACGCAGTAGCGAAATTTTCCGCGTACAATCGCAGAGCGGTCCTGCTGAGGTTCCAAAACACCAATGGTCTCATGACGTTTCTCATTTAACACATCATACAACTTTTTTGCTTCCACGCAAGCAAGCGCAGGGTCCTCGGATCGAAGAACCAAGGCCACAAGAACATTATAAGGAGGAAGACCCATGTCTCGACGATGATGAAGCTCCTGACGATAAAATTTCTCATAATCATTGGCCGCAAACATATGGAGATGTCCATTGTGAATATTGCGTGTCTGAAGCAAGACCAGTCCTGTTGTCATCTGTCGCACATGCTGAACCAAGGCAAAAGCCCCATGCGCAGCCCGATAATCATTCTTATGAAACTCCCAATCAATATCCACAATAGCGCTCAAATGAAACCGTAAAGAAGCACGGTGCCGAAAAACTGCCTGGGTTGCGACAAGAATATCACATGTCGTTGGCACGCCTGAGGCTGTCTTCTCATAAGAAGCAACGTCCACCCCAGGAAACCGCTGCGCCGCCTCACGGACCACATCCGATGTTCCTCTTGCCGCAGGAACATACAAAAAGACTGTCTTGTGCGCCTGAAGCGTTTTCTCCATATGCTGAGCCAACCCTGATGAGATCGCTGTCTCTTTTTTCATCTTAAAATTCGTCAAATCCAACAGCTTGACCGCAGGCAGAACATCTTCAAGGACACATAGCTGATCTTTCTTCTCTGCCACGGCATGCCAGACCTCAACAGAAGGCGCGCTGGAAACGCAGATCACATCTGCCCCCTCACACGGCTGCCTCAAAAAAGCCGCCTCCCGAGCATGATAAAAAGGCGATTGATCGTGCTTATAAAAGTGATTCTCCTCATCAAGAATCACCACCAGCCCAAGGTTCTGAACCGGGGAAAAAACCGCCGAAATACACCCCACAACAAGACGCGCCGTCCCATTACGAATCTTCAACCACCTACCAAACTCTTCCTTTTCTGTTCCCTTGTGAATGACCACGAACTGCTCAGGGCTCACCAACGTCGACAATTTCGGCAGGACATTCCCCGCAAAAGACCCATCGGGAATAAGACACACAACACCGCGCCCCTTCACAAGAGTCTCTTGAATGCGCGGCAACAGCAGATCCCATTGCTTGGTCAGCCCATGATCAAAGATCAATTGCCGAGAAAAGGAGGTTCGGCTCGCAGAATGTCCCAAGGACAAACCCTGATCTTTCACTTCTATCGACATCTCCCCTTTTCTTTCATACTCAAATATCCTGGGCTTACGCAGATACGCAGGGAGAAAAAGCTCCAACGCCTCACCCTGCGAACAACCAAAATAGAGAGCAAATTGTGTCGAGAATTTCAAAAAGGCTTCGCTAAAGACAGGCTCTTCATCCAGTAACTCTAAGACAGGATTAAGCTTTAAGATAGACGAGCGATTGACAAGGCCGACAATATATCCAACACATTTCTTTCCTGAAAACAAAATGAGAACTCGCGCCCCCAACGAAACCTTCCCTTGAAGCTCTTCAGGAATGGAATAATCAAAGGGCCCTTCAACAGGAAGAGCAAGGACAACATGGGCAATCTTCTTATTCATAAGAACCAGATGACAAAAACTAGAAGTTCCGCCAAAGTTATTAGCTTTGACGGAACCTTAGACGTCTGACCAAATTCATGATATCAACTGTTTAATAATATCCGCCACCGAATGCGGCCTTGAAAGTTTTTGCGTCACCTGGCAAGCCGCCTGAAGTTTATCAGGAAAAGACGCCAATGCCTTAATCTCCGAAACAATCTCCGAAAGACTCTGATCACTGATACCAATCCCATTCGCGGCGAGGACCCGGACATTACCAGCTTCCTGACCAGGGATCGCGCTAAAGAAAATGAGCGGCAAATGATAAGAAAGCGCCTCAGTGATCGATAACCCCCCGGGCTTAGTGATCATGACATCAGAGGCCGCCATCAGCTCCTCCATATTGTCCACGAACTTGCAGATCTTATGATGCGGATTTTCCCGGGCAACCATCGCATCATACAAGGCCTTGTTATTCCCACAAATGATCACAAGCTGAGTATCCCTTAAGAGCGTCGCCAACTCCTCAATCGGCCCAAAGCCGAAAGAACTGGTCGACACAAGAACAGTAAATTTGTCCTCCGCGAGCCCAAGCATACGGCGCGTCTCCCTCTTGTCTCGCAGCTTAATGAATTTCTCATCTACCGGGATCCCTGTGACAACCACCTTCTTGTCATCAACACCCATCGCCACGAGCCGTCCCTTAGTAAATTCACTCGCCACAAGAAAAAGATCCACCCCCGCGACATTCCAAATCTTATGTACATCATAATCTGTCACGATCGTGACGAATTTAGCATTGATCTGCCCGGTACGTCTCAGCCAGCCACACACCTCAGTTGACAAAAAATGCGTTGTCACGATCACATCGTACCGACCGTCTTTAATAAATCGAACAAGCGGCGCTGTATTAAGCCCATTATAAAAACGGCGAGTGTTTCGAAAAATCGGCTGGAACCATTCCTGATCAGTCAACTCAAAGAAGATACCCCAAAGCTTGGGGATCTTCCCGACCATGAATTCATAACCCTGCGTATAAGCTTTACGAAAGAAAGGATGGGTGTACTCAAGCGCATCAACACATTCTACGCTCGTCATACCACGCGCTTTGAAGCCGTTGTAGATCGCCTCAGCGGCTTTTCTGTGTCCGGCCCCGGCGGTCGCGTGCAGGATCAGAATCTTCTTTGAGAATGAGTTCGGCGGCATCATAGAGGTCCTCCACAATGAAATCAGGACGGACGTCCCAGCGTTTCATGTATTTGCGGTCCTCGCGCCCCGAAAGCGCAAAGATCGTTTTACAGCCAGCGTTCTTGCCGGCCTTAATATCGATCTCTGTATCTCCCACAAAATACGCATGACGCGCATCATGGATATCCTTATCCAAAAGCTCCAGCGCTTTAATAACATTACCAATCCGCGGCTTGCGACAGTGACATCCGGCAGATGACTTACAGGTACAATAAAAAACCTCATCAATCCGGGCCCCAGCGGCTTTCACATGCTTTTGCATGTACGCCGTGATCTGATCAAGTTTCTCCTGAGAAAAGACACCCTTCCCCACCCCGGCTTGATTCGAAACAACAAAAATATGATACCCCGCATCCGTCAACATCTTGAGCGCCGCTAGAGACCTGGGAAGAAAATGGAAATTCTTGACCCTGGTCACATAAAGGCCATTCCCGGGGAATTGATTGATAACGCCATCTCTATCGAGAAAAACAACTTTCATAAATGAGCCCGCGAGTTATAGAGCACCAGCGAACATAATTCGCTGGGCGAATTTACCCCATTCCGCCAAAGGGGCGGGATCGGGGTGCCCTTAATAAAGGCATCAAAACGCCCTTCAAAGCCCTGCTACCCTGATTATTTCTTTCCTTTGATCCCTTTAACAATTTCGTAATATTTTGCGTAACTCATAAACTGATACAACGAAGCATAATAAGCAATGACAAGCCCCATAAACCCGGCCTTGAAACCACCTTTGCCGATGTAAGAGCGAAAGAATCGGTCCATCACACGCCATAACCCGTTAAGCATCGTCATCTTACGCCCCGTATCCACCCATTTCTGCGCCTCGAGAGTCGTCTGACGATTCAAACTTTGAAGAAAATGTTCAAGATCCGGATACCCATGATGAATAATATCCTTCTTAAGATGCCCACAGGTCCCTGTGTAAAGAACGCGAGGATGGACCGGGGCTTCTTCATACTTGAACTCACTCTTTTTAATCAGTCGCGTCTTAGACCCCG
>JADGCU010000055.1:0-1967 GCA_015228785.1 Candidatus Omnitrophota bacterium | reverse complement strand
AATTGAAAAAGCCACGTGCGTTGTCGCAGGAAGGACCGCCGAAATTTCCCGCTGCAATTCAGGCGTGACCCGCTCATCAGCATCGAGATACAAGACCCACTCGTGTTTGGCCTGAGCCGCAGCCCAATTGCGATGAATTCCTTCATTATCCATCTTGCGCTGATAGACGCTCTGAGTATATTTCTTAGTGATCTCAACGGTGCGGTCTGTCGAATGATCATCCACCACAACGATCTCATCAGCCCAACCTTGAGCGCTGGAAAGGCAATCATCCATATTGTCTTCTTCATTCTTAGCAATAATCACAACAGAAATGGGGAATGTAGCCATTAGATCGCCTCCTTGAGTGCCTTAGCAACCTCTTTGACTTGGTCCGTCGTCATATGCGGGAACATCGGAAGTGAAAGGATCTCGTTACAAACCTTCTCTCCGAGAGGGAAATCACCTTTCTTATTCCCCGCATCCGCGTATGCCTCCTGTAAATGGACCGGGATCGGATAATGGATCAGAGAGGCCACACCGCGAGCCTTCAAGCCATCCATCACCTTATCGCGATTCTTGACCCGGATCGCGTACGTCTGATAGACATGCTCGCGATCAGGCGCATGCAGAGGCGTCACAACGTCAACATCTTTAAGCTCCTGGGCATAAACCGCCGCAACCTTCTGACGCATCGTATTCCACTGATCCAGATGCTTCAGCTTCGCAGAAAGAACAACAGCCTGCATCGTATCAAGCCTGGAATTATGCCCCTTCATTTTATGAGAATACCGATCCGTACGGCCGTAATCACGCAACATATTAACCATATAATTCACATGATCATCATTGGTAACAACCATCCCGCCATCGCCCCAAGCACCAAGACCCTTGGTCGGATAAAAACTGAAACACCCGGCCTTGCCGAGTGAGCCGCTGCGAGCGCCCTTGTAGCGTGTCCCGTGAGCCTGACAAGAATCTTCAATAATCGCAATACCCTGCTTCTCTGAAATCTCATTGAGCTCGTCCATATCCGCCATCTGACCATACAAATGAACTGGAATAATAGCCTTGGTCTTTTTCGTAATAACCTTCTTCAGGCTCTCAGGACAAATGTTATACGTCTTTTCCTCAATATCAGCGAAAACAACCTTAGCCCCGGTGTAAGAAACGCACAGGGCTGTTGCGATAAATGTATACGTCGGAAGAATGACCTCATCCCCCGGCTTGATATCAAGCGCCGAGAGGGCCAGATAAAGCGCATCCGTCCCAGAATTGACACCGATCGCGTACTTGACGCCGCAATAGCGGGCGAATTCCTCTTCAAAAGCCTTGACCTGCGGCCCCATGATAAAAGCAGACTTTTCAATAACAGCCTTCCAGCCGGCATCAACCTCATTCTTGATCGCTTCATTCTGTTTTGTAAAATCAATAAAGGGAACACTCATAATAACCCCGCTACCTTTCTGAAGACCTCATCCACGGTCAATGTTTTTAAACAATTCGCATGAGAACAATCGCTCATCCGAAAATTCCTGTAACACGGCTGACAGGGAAGCCCTTTCGTGACAATGACATGCCCCTTGGACGGATAAGGCCCATACACTACGGGATCCACGGGACCAAAGAACGCCATCATCCTGGCGCCAACACCGGCAGCAATATGAACCGGCCCCCCATCGTTCAAAACAACAAACCGGCAGCGCTCAATAAGCGCCGCCGCCTCCCCCAAACTGGTCCGGCTGGCCATAACCGGACGGCGAACCATCCTCTCAGCGACGGAAAGACAAACATCCTCTTCCTTCGGACTGCTTATCAGTATAATGGGGCGTCCGGTCTTTTCAATTAATTTCTCGGCTAATTGAGCGTAACTCTCCGGAGGCCACCGCCTGACCTCTCCCCCCTTGCCAACCCTTGCACCGCCCCCCAGAAAAAAACCTATGACGGCGGCCTCTCCCAGGCCATTCTTTGACAAAAACTGACCGGCC
>JADGCU010000054.1:528-11088 GCA_015228785.1 Candidatus Omnitrophota bacterium | reverse complement strand
ACACATATAACATTACACATTTATCGCCGGTAAATATACTTTAAACGTCACCCCTTCGCCCTTCGCCCCTTCGACTTCGATCCTGCCTTTATGTTTGTCAATAATGCCAAAACTGATCGACAAGCCAAGTCCTGTTCCTTTTCCTACACCTTTGGTCGTGAAAAATGGATCAAAGATCTTCTTCGCCTGTTCTTGATCAATTCCCATGCCATTATCCGAAAAAGATAATAGCAGCATCTTTGTCTCTTTCTGATGTGAGACAGAAATCTTAAGAGTCTTTCGATACCCTGCGATATTCAATCTGCCTTCCTGAACCTCTTTTTCTTTCTCATCCATTGAATCCCGGGCATTAGAGATCAAATTGATCCAAACCTGCTCGAGCTGATGCGGTTCCCCGTTGACCTGAGGCAAATCAGATCCCAAGACTTTCTCACACTCAACGCCATGGATCCGAAGCTGCTCCCCCAACAAGATTAAGGCCGAATCGATCGTCTGCGGCACATTGATCGGATAAAATTCCAGCGACTCCTGTCGTGCATAAACACGAATATGGTTGATCGTACTGGTCATCCTCTTTATAGATTCCTCAATATCCTTAATACCCTGCGTGAGCTTATCCTCAGTGAGAACCTTCTTCTCCATGTATTTCTTAAAAGCAGTCACAACAAGTGCTATCGCCCCCAACGGTTGATTGATCTCATGGGCCATGCCGGTAGCCATCTCACCCAGTGTCGAAAGCTTATCGCTCTGAACCAGCTGAAGGCGCATCTGGGCTACTTCCTCCTCAACCCTCTTAAGCTCTGTAATGTCTTCCTTAACGGCCAGATAATGAGAAATATGACCTTTCGAATCCGTGACGGGTGAAATCGTTGCCATTTCCCAGTAAAGATCCCCGTTCTTTTTCTTATTATGAAATTCCCCACGCCATTCCTTACCCTGGCTAATGGCCTCCCACAAGGCCTTATACCCCTCGGGAGGCATATCCCCAGACTTAAGAACACGCGGATTCTGTCCCAAAACCTCTTCTAAAGAATATCCGGTCAAACGCGTAAATTTGGGATTAGCGTACTCAATCTCTCCTTTTAAATTCGTGATCACTACCGTAGCCGGGCTTTGCTCGATGGCCCGTGTCAATTTGAGCAATTCTTCCCGCGCTTTGACGCGCTCGGAGATATCACTAATGATCCCCACCGCATGCCAGCCGTCATCACGCTTCACCGAAGACAAAGAAATAGAAATAGGGATCTCAACGCCATCCTTGCGTATCGCCGCCAATTCGAGCGTTTTTCCAACCGCCCCACCCTTGCCTGTCCGCAAAAATTCCGGAAATGCAGCAGCATGCGCAGCACGGAACCGCTCCGGTGTTATAAACTGATGCAGATCCTGCCCCAGCGCCTCAACGACGCTATATCCCAATATCCGCTCTGCCGCCGGATTCCAAAAAGTGATCTTCCCCAAAGGATCCATCATGATAATGGCATCCTGCGCGGAATCCGTAATACTGCGCAGGCGCTCCTCGCCCTGACGCAACGCCTCTTCCGTCTGTTTCTTCACCGTCAATTCCCAAATAATATCGGCAAGATATGAGAGACGCTGGATATCATCCTGATTATAATCCCGCGGTTTATTGCCTACACCCAGGATCGCGACCGCCTTGCTGGAACGGAATATAGGAATCACAAGTTCACGGCCAACCTCAGCGTGCCCTTACGGCATGCCCTTCCTGTGGGCCAAAGACTTGTAATCATTGTGGATGACCGGTTTTCTTTCCCGGACAGCATCAGCCCAGACACCTGCCTGATCCATGCTGTAATGCGAACCTTCCCCTGCGGCCTTGCAGAATTTCTCCTTTGTTCTGGTGGACCAGGCCTGAAGAGAAATATTCTTTTGATCTCCTTCAACAAAATGGTAGAAACTGACCAGGCTCTCGGACGACCGTTCGATCTCATCAAGAGATAATTGTAAGAATTCACGAATCCCGTGATTACTCGCGATCTCGATAAGTCGCATCCGTGTCGATTGAAGATCAGCCATGCGCTTACGTTCCGTAACATCCCGAAACGACAGAACAATCCCTTCCCGTCCCTCATCGGCGATAACCGGATGAACACTATACTCAACAAAGAAACCTGTCCCATCCTTGCGCCAGAAATAGTCTTCGCCATGACGCGACTGACCATCCTGCAGCGTCTGATGCTGCGGGCAATCAATGTCAACATACGGACTCCCGTCCGGATGTGAATGATGCCATAAGGGATGACTAGACTTCCCGACCAATTCATCTTCCCCATACCCAAGTAACTTCTCTGCCTGAGGATTAACAAACGTATGCTTCCCCTCCATATCAAGACCAATGATCCCCTCTCCCGTTGAGGAAAGGATCGAATCAAGCTTTTGAGCAATAACCTGGAACTTCTGGCGCATGGTATTATTATCATCCAGCATGCTCGCGAGAATTTCATGAGACTTACGTGATTCCTGAACAGTGACTTCTAATTGCTCAGCCTTCTCTTTTAACCTCTCTTGCGCTTCCCTTAATCGCTGCTCATCCTGTTTTCTAATCGACAGATCGATCCAGACACAGTGAAGGATCTGCCGCTCCTTAAGGGTAACAGGCGTCAGGGAAACCTGGACAGGAAAGTCCTGTCCACTCGCCTTACGATGGGTCCATTCAAACTGATTAAAACCCTTCTCAAAGGCCAAGCGCATCATCTCTTCAGCCTTTTCAAAAGAGGGCCTCCCATCTGCTTGAACAGGCGGGGAAAGTTTCGACGGATGGGTCAGCAGGAATTCATCCCGGGTGGCATAGCCCAGCATGCGGGCAACAGCCTCGTTGGCATCCACAAATCTGTTCCCATCGATCAACAGGATCGCGTCCTTTGACGCATAAAGAACATCAAAGAACCTCCGTTCGCTCTCCTCAAGCTCGCTCTCGATCTTTTTGCGCTCCTCAATTTCTTTATGAAGAATCCCGATGGAGGCAGTTGTCTTTTTGAGATTAGACGTCATAACGTCAAATGCCCGTGAAAGATCTCCCACCTCGTCTTTGATGGGCATAGCCACTTTATAATCCAAATTGCCTCTTCCGATGATCTGTGTTCCTTTATGCAATTTCTGGATCGGGTCAACAACTAATCTGGCTACGATCCGACCCAACACCCAAGATATGCCACTAACCAATAATAAAACCAAGATAAATAGCTCCCGCATCTTCCGCAAAGGCTGAAAAACCTCTTGTTCACTCACCTCCCCTAAGACACCCCACTCCATTTGAGGCACATATTCATATCCCCCTAAAACATTCGTGCCAAGATAATTAGGAAAAGTAAACGCCATTTTATGCAAGGATACGTCCGCCTGAACATCCTTCCTCTCCAAAACAACAGAGGATGCTTGCGACGCGCCAGCATGACACTCCCTACAAGAAAACTCTCGAGGTGTCTTTTGTTTCAAGAATGAATCTTTCATAAATCTGGATGGTGTGATCATATACCCGAACTTGTTGACAATGAAAACCTCACCCGTCCTCCCGAGTCCACGTCTGTCTGTCACAATACCATAAAGATCATCAAGCTTAAGCCTGAGCACAAGAACACCAAGCAAAGGACCACCACTGCCATCAAATAAAGGAACGGATATGGCCATTAACGGCAATTTCTTTGTCTGTGAAAAATAAACATCCTTAAAAAAAGCGGATTTCTGGGCGCCCAGGAAATAAGGATCTTGGGATTTGTCCTGTCCAATAGACGTATCATCGCTTGCCGCCACCACAAGGCCAGAAGCATTCAGAAGCATATATTCATATGCCGAGGAATCCCCCTCTATTTTGCTCTTTAAAAGCTTGCTCGCACTTACCAATGCGTCCTGATATCCGGGATCATTGGGAGTCATTTTTAATGCTTTCGGGAGAACAACACTCTTCGATGCCTGAACGACAGCCGATTGCGACATCTTAAGATACGTTTCAATATGCTGCGTGCGATTCCTGACCGTTGCCTGAAGATTGGAAACAATGGACTTGGTCAACGTTTCTTTGGCGTCCCAATACACAACCCACAGCGCGATGGACATACAAAAGAAAGAAACCATCAGGAAAAACAACCCGATCTTTTGAGCAAGCTTCATAATACCCCTTCGAAAATTTAGTTTAGCTTTCAGCTTTTAGCTATCAGCTGTCAGCCTTCAGCCATCAGCACAACGCGTCATGTCGAGCGAAGTGAGACATCTCATGGTTTCTGAGATCCCTCGTCGCTAACGCTCCTCGGGATGACCCCCTCTTTTTGCTGATGGCTGACAGCTGAAGGCTGATAGCTACGTGCTACTTTCCCAGTTCCCTTTTCAATTTATCCACTTCTTTCTTCAACTCAAGGATACGTTCTTCCCGGCCGATGGAAGAATCATAAAAAACCTTTAACTCCCTGGCCCGCTGACGCAGTTCTTCTTCCGATTTCCTGGCATCGGTAATATCAAAACAATATCCAATATAGCCTAAGAATTCCCCTTGAACCGAATTAAAAGGGATCCCGTGATCTGTGATCCAGCGGAACTCTCCATCATGACGGCGCAAACGATATTCCATGACAAAAGGCTCGCGCGCGTGAAAAGCCTTCAGATAAATCTTCACGCAACGCTCAAGATCCTCAGGATGAACGCCTTCCACCCAGCCGTCCCCCTGTTCCTGTTCCAAGGTCCTCCCCGTAAAACCCAGCCATGTGGCATTAAACCAGTCGCATTTAGCATCGATCCCTGAGCGCCAGATCAATGCCGGAGCCTTGTCAAGCAGGCGAGAATGAAGACCATGGAGGTGGGCTAATTTCTCTTCCGTTTGCTTGCGCTCAGTGATATCCGTAAAAACAGTAACAAACTCGTTGGGGGCATTACGGAAGGCTGCCACGTCAAAGTATTTCTGAAGCTCGCTGGAGTAATTCTCAAAACGAACCGGATCGCCGCTGAGCGCCACCTGGCCGTAAGTCTCGATCCAGAATCGCTCCGTATTCGGCAACGCTTCCAGAACAGTCCTGCCAACGACATTTTCCGCCTTCAACCCGGTCATGCGCTCAAAAGCCGGGTTCACGACAAGAAAGCGGTAATCAACGGGCCGTCTTGCATCATCACAGATGATCTCATGCACGGCACAGGCATCAGGCATCGACTTGAAAAGCATTGAGTACTTTTCCTCAACCCGCTTGCGCTCGGTAACATCGCGGACAATGCTCATCATCGCGGGCTGGCCGTCCCAGGTGATGCGCGTTGAGCTGACCTCAACGTTGATGAGCAAACCGTCCTTGCGCCGATGCACGGTTTCAAACTCATGGTGCCCCTTCTCCATCAGCCGGGCGATCCTCTCGGGAGCATGTCGGGCCTCATCAGGCGAATCGATCTGGGGGATCGTCAAGGCCATCAGCTCTTGGTGAGTGTAGCCGAGCCGCTGGCAGGCCACCAGATTAACGGCCAGCATCTGGGCCTGCTCATCATGGATAAAGATCGCGTCACCGGCCAAGTCGAACAGGAGGCGGTGCTTGACCTCGCTCTCTTGCAGCGCGTCTTGCGTCCGCTTGCGCTCGGTAATATCGCGCACAATTGCCCACATGCTTAAAGGCGCATTCTCTCCGTCCCGGATCAGGAATGTGCGAAGCTCAACAGAAAAAACCGTGCCGTCCTTACGCGTATATTCCTTCTCATAAATATCAGAATATCCCCGCGGGAGGATCTGCTCATTTACTATTTTAGCCTCGATCGCATGCCACTTCACGGGCGTCAGATCTGTATAAGTCATCTTCTGTAATTCTTCAAAGGAATACCCGACCATTTCCTCAAAGGTACGATTTACTTGCTGTATCTGCCCTTGCATATTGACGGACACAAACCCCTCAAGCATGCTTTCATGTAACTGCCTGTATTTATATTCACTCTCCCGCAGGGCTTTCTCTCTTTTCCTGATGATGGATTTTGATTCCTCAAGTTCACTGATCCAGTCCAGCAGACTCCTCTCCCGGGATGCCCACAGGAGCCTTTCCTCTTCATCGCCTGTTGTATAAAACACAGTTGCGTGGGCAATATCAAAGGTGACGGACCGGCGCGTCGTGCCCCCTACGGATTCCGCCCTGATCCTGATCTTTTTCTCCCTCAAGATTTCCGTAATGGAATCGAGGTTGTTCTTGGCTGTCGTGTCCTCCAACCTTTTAAGCACATTCCCGGCCCCGACAAGGCACACATCAAGATTACCAATATCGGCCCCCAAAGAAATCATCTGTTTAAGAAGATCATTAATGGCATTGCCTGCGTACCGTGTTTTCCGGGATGAATCTTCATGAGGAGAGAAACCGGAAAGCATAACATGAGCGAGACCGCCCGTCTTGGTCTTGGGGCAATAAGCGGAAATGACAACGCAGGAACCGATGGCAGAGGAACGGAAAATGTCTCCCTCGCGACCAACCGCGACTTCACCGGTCATGACATCTATGATGCGCGACATCTCAAGGCCTTCTTGTGTAATGTTAAATGTGTCATGTGTAACGCAGGTGTAATGAATTCATGCTTAATGGAAAAACAAAACGAGGGCTTTTCCGTTCCACATTCATCCATTAAACCTTCTTTACACATTACACGCTACACATTACACAGAAAAATTAAATACCTACAGATGAAATGAGCTTTCCCAGCATGTTACAAATATGAATACAATTCTCCCGTAAACCGTTCGCATCAGCCTCAGGAACAATATTATCTTTGGACAAGATCGTCAGCATCGGAATACACTCTCTTGCGGAATTTAAGGCGATGCGATAAAACTGCGCCTTTTCTTTCTTTGAAAGCTTTCCGCTCCCCTCCGCGATATTATTAACGATCGACAATGCAGCCCGCCTCAGCTGATCGCCAACGGAATACTGATAATCCCTGGGAAATTCTTTTGCAACTGCGAATATAGCCCGAACAAAATCCAAACCCATTTCATAAACTTTTAGTTTTTCAAAATCAAAAACATATTTTTCTTTTTCGTTCCACATTTCTTCATTCCACCCTCATTACACATGACACAATCAACATGACACAACAAGCCAAAGGCTTTTCACCGTCCCAGTTTTCTCTGTGCTTCAGTCTGCGATAGATAATTCGAACGGGAAACAACAGAACGCTTCAATCGTTTTTCCAGGGCCTTACGCGCATCGCCGGCAATCCGGCCTCCGGCACGGGCATCTTCTTTCAGCTTTGGAGTGCCGCGGGAATCTTCCTGACGATGGATTTCCGTTGTTGAGCGCTCTCCCAGCATGGTAAAGATCAGCTCAAAATCATCCATATGGTCGCGCAAGTTCTCGCGCTTCAGGCCTTTCAACCTCCTGTATTCACAGGGGGTCACGCCAAAAGATGCCTTCGATATTTCAGCGGTTAGAATTTCATAATCTTTTTCTTCTCTGGCCCCGCGATCTTTCCATTCATTGGTTAATTCTTCCCGGATGGCAATGCCACGCATGCGCTTTTCGATCCAGGCATCGCTATAACCCTTTAACTTATAAAGCGCCCGTGTCCTTTTCGTTGCTAATTCAGGATCCTCGATCTCCCTGATACGCTCATAACCAACCTTTGCCAGCCAGCGCTTAAACGGCTCGGCTTTGGGAGATGGAATGGACTGAATAAGACGAAACATTGTTTCTGTATTGGCGCAATCCGTCATATAAAGTTTCCCATCAGACGATGGCAATTTCAGTTGTACGATTTTATCGTACACCTCAGAATACCCCTCTTGCTGAATCTTCTTCTTGAGATCGCTCCAATAGCGGCGCGGGATACTGCTTCCGGAAAGAGCCTCACACACATCAACAACCGAAAACCACCACTCGTTATTATGAATGGCCCGGCGGACCTGCTTGCCCTTAAAAACCGCGATATTGACCTCTGGACTGCTCATTCTTTTTTTACCACCATTACACATAACACAATCAACATTACACAGACGGTATTACACCCCTGGCTTTTCGCCCATCAAGATATTCCCCCCGAATAAGGCTCCGTTCTTCCTAATTCTTTGCACAATCTGTTGACTTCCTTTTTAAGGTCGATCACCCGCATCTCGCGATCGACCATGAATTTGTTCATGCGCGACAAATTTTCCATCTGTTCCCGAAGCTCCCGGGTCTGCGCCTCGACTGTGCTTTCGAGAGAATTTCTAGCCTCCTCGAGTTCGCGGGTGCGCTCCCGGACCTTCTCCTCCAAACTTGTTTTAGCCGCTCTCAACTCCTGCTCTATGGCTGATAACTGCTGATTGGCTGCCCTCAGCTGCTGTTCATTGGCCCGCAACTGCTCATTGGACGCCCTTAGCTGCTGCTCGCCCGCTGACAGCTGTTGATTTGCGGCCCGCAACTGCTGCTCTGTCGCCATCAGCTGCTGATTGATCGCACGCAGCTCATTGGCCTTTTCTTTTTCCGCTTCCACACGCGCATCCGCCAGAACAAATTCCTTTTCTTTCTGCATAAAAAATTTCAAATTCCTGGCCATATCCTGAAATGCCCTGGCCAGATCGCCAATTTCATCTTTACCGGATATATCCAACCTATGATCCCATTGACCCCGACCGATCAACTCGCTCTCACGACAAAGTTTGACAATAGGCTGAGCTATGGACCTGGCAACAGCCAACGCCGTGACGATCAACAGGACAATGACCAATCCAAGAAGAACAAAAACTATTTTAAACAGTTTCCTGATCGGCAAAAAAGCCTCGCTCACATCCACCTTGGCCACAAGCCCCCAGCCCAATTCAGAAATATCTCGCCAGCTGGACAAAACCTTATGACCACTGTAATCAACACTGAACCCGAAACCCGTCTCCCCCAAAACGGCTTTCTGTGCCGGCAGAGCAGCTTCAGAACCTATATCAACCGTCTTTTTTAAGATCGCCTCCGATTCCGCCCTGAGAGGACTCAAAAACAAAACCTTATTATCCGCTGTTTTCTTAACCAAAAGCACATCCATCGTGTCCCCAAAGCTGAGTGCTGATTTCAACATCGCATATATCGAATTCATCGATAATTCTACCTGAACAAAACCCAGGAACTCATCGTTCACCCCAACAACAGTTCCCGTCAATTCTAAGACATAAGGATGCTCTTTGTTTCGGGAAACCTCGACTTCCCCAATTTGGATCCCCGTCTTCGCCTTCTGCAGAATGTCAATCCCCTCATCATCCAATTTATAAAGTTCTGCCTGACGATCAGGACTGGAGACATAGACAACATGCCCCTTGGGATTAAGCAGTTGAATACTGGCATACCCGTACCCTTTTAAAATATAAGGCATCTGCTCATCCAGATTACGCTTGACCTCAACATAAGAAGGGTTGGTCGGGTCATGCCTGAATTGATCCAGAACGGGAAGAGCTGTTTTTATATTCTCTCTGTTCTGAAGAACATAAAGGTCTCCCTTACGCTCCTGGAAATAATCACTGATCGCCTGCGCCTTAAGAGACGCATTGGCATTCAGAAGATTAATGACCTGTTCTTCCAGGCTTTTTTGAGAATTATAAAAAACAATATACCCGATAAACAATACGGGCACTAAAGTCATACATAAAAACAACGTCACAAACTTGGATCTTATCCGCATATTCTACTTCTCCTTTGACATAAAAAATATCCCCGTCCCCCACAGCGTAAAAAGACCCCCTGTATAATGCTCGACGTGTAACGTGTAATGCTGGCGTAATGAACATATATGTTTAACGGGGAATGGGCTGAAGAATCATTTTCATGACGCATTCTCCTATTCAACCCGCTTTACACATTACACATCCAACATTACACATTTCAATTACCTTCCCAACTCCCTCTTTAACTTCTCGACTTCTTTCTTCAGATCAATGATCCGCTCTTCGCGCCCCACGCTTGCCTTGTAAAAAACCTCGAGTTCACGTTTACGCTTTTGGTCTTCATCTTCCCTCTTCTGCCGTTCCGTAATGTCGATCATAACGCCGACCAGACCGCTCACCTTGCCGTCAAGACCGAGAAAAGACGCCTTATTAAAACTGATATCCCGCAGCGTTCCGTCAGCAAACCTGACCTTGGCTTCATAAACCTGTACGCCCGGATTATTGATCAGCTCAAGATCCTTGGCATGATACGCCTCGGCAAGATCCTGCGGCGCCATATCAAAAACAGTCTTGCCAATAATGTCCGTGTAGTCTTTCCCAACGGCCGCAATAAACGCTTTATTACACCCCAGATAAACCCCTTGCCTATCTTTATAAAAAACCGGATTCGGCATCGCATCCATCAAGTTCTGCAAAAACCTCAGATTTTCCCGTTTCTCAATATCAATATTTATACGCTCGGTAATATTCTGCAATGAAAAGAGGATATGCCTCTCACCTTTTATCTCAAGAGGACTGGCATTGATTTCCAGCCAAACAAGCTTATGCTCTCCCGTCGCCAGTCGGATCGTACGCGATACTTCCGCACCCCTGACGCTCTTACCGGTCGTCAGGATCATTTTCGCCGTATTGCGTACCGGACACTCCTTGCACTCCGCCGTTCCGCCGCAGCCACCCTCACCCTCTTTGGCATGGAT
>JADGCU010000054.1:0-495 GCA_015228785.1 Candidatus Omnitrophota bacterium | reverse complement strand
CTGTTGATCGACCACAGAAAAGAATTCCTGCCCCCCCATATTCAAAACAACCTGATTCAGCCGCTTGACCTTAAGCTTGCTATCCACCAACAAAAGTCCGACCTGGGTCGAATCAAAGATCGCCTCAAGGCTCTTCTGCTCCGCTTCCAGGGCTTTTGCTTTCAGGGCGATCGTATCCCGGTTTTCGATCTCCCTCTGCTGAACAACAAAAAAGACCAGCAAGATCAAGGTAATCAATAAGACGATCGCGATCCCCATGAAACGATGGCTATCAATGTCCCGGCTCCAATTATCTGCAAATACATCCACACCTAAGACCGCCATCGAACGGCCTGTTGCCAGATCGATAACCGGCGCCATCGCAGATATGAACGTCCCCCAGGAATCTGTATAAGGCCCCAGCACACAAGCTTTGTTGGAACTAAAAACAGAATAAAGATCATCCGGGGCATCCGTATACACATCTCCGGGCATCGCTGTCGGCTTCTTGGCAGA
>JADGCU010000053.1 GCA_015228785.1 Candidatus Omnitrophota bacterium | reverse complement strand
TGAGGATACGGATTATTCCATGAAGGTCTTAAAGGCGGGTTATCTGATCGGCGTTGCGAAAGGTTCTTATGTCTGGCATCAAGAGCATGCTTCTTTCAAGGATGGAAGCAAGAAATACGAAATGATGATTGCCCAGAACCGGAAAAGATTTTCTCAAGAGTGGGGACGGATCTTGAGGATCTTCTGGGTCGTTGATAGTGAGGATGAATTGAGGGGCGTATTAGATAAGACTTTCTCGCTGGCTCGTCAGGGAAACTATATTTCTTTGGCGCTTAGATTCCCGGTGCCATCTTTGTCGCAGATATTAAAAGACCGGGGGACATATGAGCATTCCGGCATTCGCATGATGAGTCTGGGCAGTTCGTTCGAGATTATTTGGAAGGTATTGATCAAGAAAAAGAAGTATCACATTATCGTGAACAAGAGTGGTTTGGGGAATGTTCTTTTGAGGTTTCTGGGCATTCGTTCTATGGCGGGATGGGACGATCATTCTTATAAACAGGTGAAGTTTTCTGAATGTTAAATGGTGGTTTCGAGGGGCGCCCCGGGAGGCGTTCCTTTGAATGGGGGACAGTATGGGCATGTTTAAGAAGACGAAAAGACTTGTAGGGAACATGTTGGTTTCGATGAAGTCGCCGCCAGCATATCTTTCCTGGAGTCAGTGTGGCGAGGATGTCATCTTGCGGTCGTTGTTCAACGATAAGAAAATGAAGAAGATTTCTTATCTTGATATTGGGGCCAGCACGCCGGATTCTGGCGACAATACCTTCTTGTTTTATTCGGGAGGGTCGCGGGGTGTTTGTGTAGAGGCGAACAAGGCCTTAATTCCGAAACTTCAAAGAATAAGGCCTAAGGACAAGATCCTGAATGTGGGGGTCACTATAGGCGATGAGCAAGAGGCGGATTTTTTTATTTTTGATTGTGAAGGCATTAGTACCTTTGATAAGAAAGAGGCGGAGAAAAGAGCTGCCAGCGGGCGATACAAGATCATAGAGACGGCCAAAGTCCCTTTGATTAGCGGAAATCGATTGATAAAAGAGAATTTCTCTACTGTTCCTGACTTGCTTTCTATCGATATTGAAGGGCTTGATCTTGCTGTTCTTCAGACATTGGATTTCAATACGTTTCCCATTCCTGTCATATGTGTCGAAACCTGTACGTATAGTGAAAACCATATTCGTCCCAAGGATGCCTCGATCGCGCAGTATCTCGTGGGGAAGGGGTATGAGATCTACGCAGACACCTATATCAATACCATATTTGTACATGCGAAGTGGTTTCATGTTGAAAGCTAAGGACGGTGCCATCGGGGGCAAGGGGGGTGTGTGAAGAAGCGATTTCTGATCGGGCAACTGGCGCGGTTTGGGGACTGTTTGTATGCGACGACCGTTGCCCAACAGATCAAACATGATTTTCCCGATAGCCATGTGACCTGGGCCGTTGCTCCTTCTTATAAATCTATTTTGGAATTAAATCCTTTTATCGATGAAATATGGGAGTTTCGTGATGATTTTCGCGAGGAGGGATGGAAGCGCTTTGAAGATGAGGCCTTGCGCAGGCAGGCGCGAGGAGTATATGATGAGTTGATTCTTACGCAAATGATTGGTAAGAATTGGACACGATTTGATGGAACTATCCGCTCCAGCCTGCTTCGGGGGTATGGAAGACCGATCACTGTTCCGGTTGAGCCTGTTGTGAGACTGTCTGAGGGGGAAGTGAAGAATGTTAAGTGTTTCGCACAGAAGCATGATCTGAAAGCGTTTAAACATGTCATTCTTTTTGAGTGTTCTCCGGGGAGTGGACAGTCTTCCGTGAATGTGGAATTTGCGCTTCACGTAGCAAAGGAAATAACATCTCGATATCCAGACACATGTTTTGTTCTTTCTACACCAAAGGGCTTGGCCGCATTTTCGTCGCAGATTCTTGATGCGAGTGTTTTGACTTTTCGCGAGAACGCAGAACTTTCGAAATACTGCACGCTTTTGGTGGGATGTTCCAGCGGGATCACATGGCTCTGTACTTCGGACTGGGCCAAGAAGCTTGATACCATTCAGTTGATCGATGAGGATTATGGCGTGTTTGCGGGGGTTGCTTACGATCGCGAATTATGGAATTTAAGTTCTGACCATATCATTGAGATCAGCGATAAGGCGAAAGGGAACCTCGCGGAGGTTCTGGAGGCTGTGCTGAGTTGTGGATTTCCTGCCGCGAGGAAACAGTATCATTGTATTTTTAGACCCGCTCTGCATTGTTTTAGGGGAGTCATCCGTCAATTGTGGGCGCATGACCGAAGGGTCGGTTCCTACAAGAGAGTTTTTTCCAGCGCTTTGGAGAGGCATAAACATTTTCATTTTTGGCCGTTATTGGGTATTTTTATTTGGTATTTTTTGACTGATTCTTACGTAAGGCGCATTGAAAAGTATTTTAGGAAAAGAAAAAAGAGACAGGAGAAATCGCATGAAAAAGATAGTTAGGAAGATAATACGAAACCTTGGCCTTGAGAAGAAGTCTGTCAAGACGGGCAGGCTTTCGTTTTATAAAACAAAGACAGGCAATTATTATTTGCCAACAGATGCCTGTAAGGATGAAATTGCGGGTGCCATCAAGAAAGGTAAGATTTTTGACAAAAGCGTATACGAAATTGCCAAGAAGTACGTTAAGCCTGGAACCATAGCGATTGATATGGGTGCGAATTTTGGACAAATGGCGATCTTAATGGCAGGCCTTGTCGGGAACAAAGGGGCGGTGCACGCCTTTGAGGCCGATGATTTTGTTTTTAAAGTGATGGAAAAGAATGCAAAAGAGAATTTTTCGAATATCACGGCTCATTTTGGGGCTGTCCATGATAAAAGCAATGAAACGCTTTATTTTCCAGAACAAGATTTTGTCCAGTTCGGCTCTTATGGGTCTTACGGCATCGATTATATCCATGGGAAGGGCAGGCCTGTGCGGACGATCGCATTAGATGATATAAGACTTGAATTACCGGTTAGTTTCATGAAGATTGATATAGAGGGCGGTGAATTGTTTGCGTTGAAGGGGGCGATAAAAACGATCAACAAACATAGAATGCCGATCATTTTTGAATATAGCAGTCATTACGAGGAGAAGCTTAATTTGTCTTTCCAGGAATGCGTAGATTTTGTTCATAAGATCAATTATAGATTTGAAAGAATTGTGGATGACATGAACTATTTAATTGTCCCCAAGGAGTATGTGTGATCTTTTGAGGGCCGCAGGTCCTTTTGTGTTGTCGTAAAGCGCGGTGATCATGGGTGCAAGGTTGATTCTGGATATAGGGAAAGCGGTGGTATTTTAGGGAAAGGGAAGGGTCGATATGGCAGAAACGCTGGGATCACTTTGCGATAAGCTTACGATCGTTAAATTGAAGCAATATCATTCCGAGGATAAGGAAAGATTGGCAAGTCTCAACGATCAGCAGGGGCAGCTTGTTGCTGAGATCGAAGAATTTATTTCTGATGCTGTGAGCGGGGTGATCCCTGTTAATAAATTGACATTCCGTGCCAATAAGGTCTTCAAGAGTCAGGGGAATGAGATCCAGGAGATCAAGGGAACGATCGGGTGTGTTTTTGGGAAATTGGCCGAGGTTAATTGCCGGCTTTGGCATGAACAGGAGAAGGTGTACGAGTTCGAGAAAGTGCCGGTTTTGGAAAAGGACAAGGTTGTCAAGCAGCTGGCGATCTTGAATCTGGAAAGAACAAGATGTATTGATGAAATTGACGCGGCTTTTGTAAAATTAGTAGGGCGGGAAAGACATTAAGTCTGTTGTCTGGAATTTCATACAAGGGAGTTCATATGTACACAGAGATCAGTAAGTGCCGTATTAGCGGGAGCAAGAATCTCATTACTGTTCTTTCTCTCGGAGAACAGTGCCTGACAGGGGTTTTTCCTAAGTCTCCTGCGGATCGGATCACCAAAGGGCCTCTGGACCTGGTGTGGTGCCCTGACAGCGGTCTTTTGCAGATGAGGCACTCCTATGATCTGGGCGAAATGTACGGGGATAACTATGGCTATCGTTCGGGACTTAATAGTTCCATGGTGCAGCATCTGACGCAAAAGGTCCGGTTCCTTGAGAGAATGGCTAGCCCGTCGGAGAATGATATTGTGATCGACATCGGGAGCAATGATGCTACATCGTTAAAGGCATATTCGCTCAGGTGCCGCAAGGTTGGGATCGATCCGACGGGGAGGAAATTCAAGGAGTTTTATACAAAAGATATTACATTGATCCCTGATTTCTTTTCTGCGGCGGCCTTCACCGCGGCCTTCCCCAAAGAAAAGGCGAAGATCATCACATCGATTGCCATGTTTTATGACCTTGAGGATCCTGGCCGTTTCGTGCGCGATATTGAGTCGGTTCTAGCGGATGATGGCGTGTGGCATTTTGAGCAGAGTTACATGCCGAGCATGCTCAGGACCAATGCGTATGACACGATTTGTCACGAGCATCTGGAATTTTATTCATTCAGGGTTGTTAAGAATTTACTTGATGGGTTGGGTATGCGCGTGATTGACGTTCAAATGAATGCCATTAATGGCGGGAGCTTTGCTGTGACTGCCTGTAAGAAAGCGGCGAAGTATCCTTCCAACGCGCCTATTATTAATTGGATGCTTAAGCAGGAAGATGATATGGGGCTAGACACGCCCAAGCCTTATCGTGATTTTGAGGGGCGAGTCTTTAAACATCGGAAGAATCTTGTTGAGCTGGTGCAGGCTTTGGTCGACGATGGGAAAAAGATCATTGGCTATGGCGCGAGCACAAAGGGGAATGTGCTTTTACAGTTTTGTGGTTTAACAAAGAAGCATATTCCTTTTATTGCTGAGGTGAATGAGGAGAAATTCGGGTGTTTTACGCCAGGAACGAGCATTCCGATCATTTCGGAGAAAGAGGCGCGGGCCATGAAGCCGGATTATTTCCTTGTGTTGCCGTGGCATTTTAAGAGTAATATTTTGGAGCGCGAGAAAGAATATTTGGCCAATGGTGGGAAGTTTATTTTTCCGCTGCCAGAGATCGAGATCGTTTAGGCGGATATCATAAAGAATAATTTTTTGCGGTCCCCATGAAAGCAATTATTTTTGGCGTATCAGGACAAGACGGTTATTATTTGACCCAGTTGTTGGCATTCAATGGGGTTGAGGTGATCGGCGTTTCGCGTTCGGATGGCGCGACGGTCAAGGGCGATGTGTCTGACCGCGATCTCGTGTGGAATCTCATAAAGACGCACGCGCCGGATTACATTTTCCATCTTGCTGCAAATTCGACGACGCAGCATTCCGCATTGTTCGACAACCATCAGGCGATTAGCACCGGGACATTGAATATTTTGGAAGGTGTTAGAATATATTGTCCGCAGGCGAGAGTGTTTTTGTCAGGCAGTGCGATGCAGTTTCACAATGAAGGGATGCCGATAGATGAGGGGACATCCTTTGAAGCCGGAAGTCCTTATGCGGTGGCCCGTATTCAATCCGTTTATGCGGCCCGGTATTATCGTGCCGCTTTCGGATTGAAGGTTTATGTGGGGTATTTGTTCAATCATGACAGTCCGGTAAGACCTGAAAAACATATTAATCAAAAGGTGGTCGCGGCTGTGAAGCGAATAGCGGGCGGCAGCAAGGAAAAGCTGGAATTGGGGAATTTGGATGTAAAGAAAGAGTTTAATTACGCTGGAGATATCATTTCGGCGATGTGGACACTTGTGAATCAGGATATTGTTTTTGAAGCGGTCATGGGGTGCGGGATTGCGTATACGATCCAGGATTGGGTGGAATACTGTTTTAAGAGGATCAATAGGGATTGGCATGATTTTGTGGTGTTAAAAAAAGATTTTGTTCCGGAATATAAGGTTTTGGTTTGTAATCCGCGGGTGATCAAGAGTCTTGGCTGGGAGCCACAGGTAAATTTTTATCAGTTGGCGGATATGATGATGGATGCTGAAGCGTGACGATCATTCGTGAAGTCTAAGGCTATTTTAACGATTTCAGGGGTTGAGGTCTTTTACAGGGGGAGGGGTATGAAAGGCATTATTCTCGCAGGCGGTACAGCAACGCGATTATTTCCGCTCACGAAAGCTGTATCTAAGCAGCTATTACCGGTTTACGACAAGCCCATGATCTATTATCCGTTGTCCGTGCTTATGTTGGCCGGCATTCGGGATATTTTGATCATTTCGACACCTCAGGCTTTGCCGCAGTTTAAAGAACTTTTTGGTGATGGGAAAAGTCTTGGTCTTCAGATCAGTTATGCTGAGCAACCTAAGCCCCGTGGCCTGGCGGATGCTTTTATTGTCGGCGCATCGTTCATTGGTAAGGACAGTGTGGCGCTTATTCTCGGTGATAATATTTATTTTGGGCATGGTCTTTCAGATATTTTGGCCCGTGCGGCTGAGAAAAATGATGGGGCAACGGTTTTTGGTTATTATGTCAAAGATCCACAGCGCTATGGCGTTGTGGAGTTTGATGCCGAGGGACGAGCTCTTTCGATTGAAGAAAAACCAGTCGAGCCCCGGTCTCATTGGGCGGTGACGGGGCTGTATTTTTATGATAATAAAGTGGTTGATATTGCGCGTTCGGTGAAGCCTTCCGCGCGTGGTGAGATTGAGATTACGGATATCAACAATGAATATTTGCGTCAAGGGAAGCTACATGTAGAGCGCCTTGGCCGTGGTTATGCCTGGCTTGATACGGGAACATACGAATCGCTCATTGACGCGTCAGTTTTCATTAAGACTGTCGAAGAGCGTCAGGGATTAAAGGTGGCCTGTTTGGAAGAGATCGCTTATACAATGGGATATATTGATCGTGAACAGTTGAAAGTGCTCGGTCGTGGGATTAAAACATCTTACGGGGAGTACCTTTTAAATTTAGCGGAAGAATAATATGCCATTTTTATTTACGAAGACTGATATTCCGGATGTTTTGGTAGTTGAGCCCAAGGTTTTTCCTGATGCCCGCGGGTTTTTTGTTGAATTGTATAAAGCGTCTGACTTTAAGAAAGCCGGATTGGATGTGTCTTTTGTGCAGGTTAATCAGTCCCGTTCGCAAAAGAATGTTTTGCGTGGACTTCATTATCAACTTAATCCTAAGGCCCAGGCTAAACTTGTGTCTGTTGTGCGCGGCGAGATATTTGATGTAGCGGTCGATATTCGTAAGGG
The DNA here is from genome assembly GCA_015228785.1 of Candidatus Omnitrophota bacterium. GTDB lineage: Bacteria > Omnitrophota > Gorgyraeia > Zapsychrales > Fredricksoniimonadaceae > JAAYZZ01. Next base: position 4,046 of record JADGCU010000053.1, on the reverse strand, counting down.
CTCTCCGACTTTTGGCAAGTGGGTGGGGGAGCGTTTATCTGAGACAAATAAGAGGATGTTGTATATCCCCACCGGGTTTGCCCATGGTTTTTGTGCGCTAAGTGATGAGGTGGAACTCATGTATTATTGTTCCTGCGAATATGCTGCAGAATGCGAACGGTCGATTGTGTGGAATGATCCTACAATTCATGTGGCCTGGCCGATTATGGATACTATCCTTTCACCAAAAGATTCCGGAGGGAAGATGCTGTCTCAGGCAGATAATAATTTTGTATTTAGCGCCTGTTGAGGATTTTTATGAAAGTTGTTATAACTGGCGCAGATGGACAGTTGGGAACGGAATTTAAGAAAGAGTTTCTCCGTCGAAATGTGCCGTTTTTTGGAACAGATATTTCGATATGTGATATTACGAAGCCTGCCAGCGTTGATGTCTTGCTGGATGCGCATAAACCAACAGTTCTTATTAATTGCGCAGCCTATAATCTTGTTGATGAAGCAGAGACCAAGTGTGATCTGGCATACGCGGTGAATGCTCAGGCTGTGAAAGTTTTAGCGTCGGCCTGTCAGGTGAGACATGTCAAGTTCGTTCATTACAGCACGGATTATGTTTTTGACGGCCGAAAAGGCGATGTTTACGCGGAGAATGATGAGCCGCATCCTTTGAATGTTTATGGTCTGAGCAAATATGAAGGGGAAACATTGGCGAGGAGTTTTGTCGCAGATCATTTGGTCTTTCGTACCAGCTGGGTCTATGGGGAGGGACAGCAGAATTTTCTTTATAAACTAAAGCAGTGGGCAAGTAAGAATAAAGTGTTGCAGATTTCCGAAGATGAGGTTTCTGTTCCGACCAGTGTAGAGGATCTGGTTCAAGTGACGTTGGCTGCTTTAGAGAATGGCGTAAAGGGGATGTATCATCTGACGAGTAGCGGGTATGCTTCTCGTTATGAATGGGCGAGATATTTTTTTCAGGATTCTGGCGTTGATGTTGAGGTGGTTCCGGTACCGATGGCGTCTTTTCAGCTGAAAGCAGTTCGGCCATCATTCTCAGCCATGTCAAACCGGAAGATATCAGAGATTTTAGGGATCACAATCCCCGCCTGGCAGGAAGGCGTGGATAAGTACTTACGAATGAAGAGAGAATAAAATGAGTGATCGCAAAATATTGATTACTGGCGGGGCCGGGTTTATTGGGTCGAATTTTATTAAGTATATGCTAATCGCATATCCTGGCTACAAGCTTATTAATTTTGATGCCCTGACGTATGCCGGGAATTCTGATAATCTGGCTGACATCGCGCAGGATAAGCGGTATCAGTTTATTCACGGTAATATTACATCCGGTAGTCAGGTCGCGGAAGCCATGAAGGGGATCTGGGGTGTTATCCATTTTGCGGCCGAGTCTCATGTGGATCGGAGCATTGAAGGGCCAGAGGTTTTTACCCGAACTAATATGCTGGGCACGCAAGTTCTTCTGGATTATGCCAGGGCGGCTGGTGTTCAGCGTTTTGTTCATGTGTCGACAGATGAAGTTTATGGAAGCTTGGGGCCAACGGGATATTTTACAGAAAACACGCCGCTTTCGCCTAACAGCCCGTATTCGGCCAGCAAGGCCGGCAGCGATCTTTTAGTGCGTGCTTATTGTGAAACATTTGGATTCCCTGGTATTATTACCCGTTGTTCGAATAATTATGGTCCGTATCAGTTCCCTGAGAAACTTATTCCCCTCATGATTTCTAACGCATCGGAAGATTGGGCTTTGCCTGTTTATGGCGATGGATTGAATGTGCGCGACTGGCTTTATGTGGAAGATCACTGCCGCGCCATTGATGTGGTGTTACATAAGGGGAAGGTGGGCAATGTTTATAACATCGGCGGGAATAATGAGTGGCGCAATATTGATATTGTAAGACTTATTCTTAAAGAGTTGGGGAAGTCTGAAAGTCTTATTGAGTTTGTGAAAGACCGACTGGGGCACGATCGTCGTTATGCTATTGATGCCAGCAAGATCAAGAATGAATTAGGTTGGGAACCAACGGTGCAGTTTCCAGAGGGCATCAAGAAGACCATTCGCTGGTATTGTGACAATATTGAGTGGATGGGACGTATTAAGAGTGGGGCGTATCGATCCTAGGTTCTTCTTGTTATTGTTTTTCGTAAGAACATGAGAAATCTTGGCTTGTTCCGATAGGAAAGGATTTATGCGCATTGGTTTTGATGCCGAGGTGCTGACAGAGGGGAAGACCGCAGCGGCGCAATATTTGTCGAAGTTGGTCGAACATCTTTTGCGGGCGAATCCGCGTCTTGAAATCGTTCTTTTTTCATCCGATAAGATCTGTGTTGATTATGAGCCGTCGACCCATTTTCCGCAGGTAAAAAGAGTCGTTCAGCTTCTCCCCAAAGAGAAGCGTTCACAGCTTTGGCCGGCCCATGTGTTGCCGCGACTTTTGAAGGAGCATGCCATTGATGTCTTTCATGCGCCGGTTCGTGATGCCCTGCCCTTTTTTCGGTCGCCTTGTCCTGCGGTTATTACGGTCTTTGATATGGCGCCATGGATTATGCATGATCCGGCCCGTGGTCTATGGGGGCTGGCACAATATAAAGCGCGGCATCTTTTGTGGTCGCGTTTGGCGACAAAGATCATTACCCTGACAGAAACAAGCAAGAAGGATATTATACGTTTTTGTCGGGTTTCAGGAGATAGCGTGACTGTGACCCCTATGGGGTGTGATGAAGAGCCGCCGAATGGAGTATCTGCTGAAGAAGAGACAAAAGTTCTTAAGAAATACGGTCTTGAAGGCCGGACGTATGTGGTGAGCGTTTCAGGACTTGACCGCAGTCGTCGGAATCCTGATTATCTTTTGGAAGCCTTTGCGCAGTGTCACAGGTTTTTACCGGATGATCTTTATTTTGTGTTCACCGGGAATAATTATCGCAATCAGGGGCACTATGAACGGACGCTGCGCAAGATGGAGATGTTGGGGATTCGGGAGAAGGTCGTGGCTACGGGGTTTGTCCATGATCGGACGTTTCAGATTCTTTTGTCGAACGCAGCGGTTTCTGTGATTACTCCGTTTTATACAGGGATGCCTCTTGCCGTTCTTGATTCTTTTGCCAGTGGGGTACCAGTTGTGGCGAGCGATCGCGGTGCGATTCCTGAGGTTGTGGGGGAGGCGGCTGTTCTTGTAGATCCTTATGATGCCGCGGCCATCGCGGGTGCGATCCGTCGTCTTTTGGAGAATCCGGTCGATCATGAGACGTATGCGGAGAAGGGGATCCTGCGTGCGAAGGAATATTCCTGGGATAAGATGGCCGAGGAGACGCTGAAAGTGTATCAAGAGATGGCTCCGACAGTGTGAGTGATATCGAATAAAAGAGAATGGTACGTTTCTCTAAGGACTTTTATGAAGAAGATCTTGATCGTCATTCCCTTTGGTATCGGGGATGCGCTGCTGACGACTCCGATGGTTGCGGCCCTCAAGGAGAAATTCCCGGCAGTAACGGTTTCTTATCTGACGAGCGCCAAGGCGGCGCTTTTTCTGAAGAACGATTCCCGTTTGGATAAGGTATTTACGTATGACCGCGATGAATTTGTGGCGGTTTACCGGGAATCTCCCTGGAAATTTCTTCTGAAATGGAGGAAGTTCATCCGGGATTTAAGGTCCGAGCGGTTTGATGCGGCTTTTGATCTTTCTTTGAATGCGGGGATAGGGTTTGCTCTTAGGATCGCCGGGATTCCTCGGCGGATCGGATACAATCATAAAGGCCGCGGACGATTTCTGACGGAATCCGTCGCGCTTAAAGGGTATGCGAACCGGCATGTGGCCGAACATCATTTTGACCTTTTGCGGTTTGTCGGGATCGATCAGGTCCCGGGGGACACGAAGTTCTGTGTTTCTGCGCAAGATAAGGCCTGGGCCGGTCAGTTTTTGTCAAAGAATGGCCTGGGAGAGGCCGCCGTCATAGGTTTCTTTCTGGGGGGTGGGGCAAGTTTTGGCAAGGGGGGAGAGGGCAGGCGGTGGCCTCCGGAGAGTTACGCTCAATTAGCC
>JADGCU010000052.1 GCA_015228785.1 Candidatus Omnitrophota bacterium | reverse complement strand
GGGCGAGGGGCTCGGCAATAAATTCTTGGCCAATATCCGTTCGGTGGATGCCATTGCGCATGTTGTGCGTTGTTTTAAAGACGACAATGTGGTGAATGTCATGAGTGAACTTGATCCTCTGGGGGCGTCTGAAATCATTGAGACTGAACTGATGCTCGCTGACTTGCAGCAGGCGCAGAAAGCTTATGATAAGTGGATTAAGCCTGCCAAAAGCGGTGATAAGGATGGCAAGGCTAAGTGCGAAGTTTTAGATGCGGCGATCAAGGGGCTTAATGAGGGTATGCCTGTTCGTCGTCAGAATTTGGAGATGGATAAGATCCAGGAGTTTCAGTTCTTGACGGGGAAGCCTCTGCTTTATGTGGCGAATACCGATGAGCAGGACCCGGATGAAAAGCTTTTAGCCCCTCTGAAAGAGCGCGCGGTTAAAGAAGGCGCGGCCATGATTCCGCTTTGTACCAAATTTGAAGCGGAAATCGTCCAGCTTCCGGCTGAGGAACGTAAAGAATATTATGATGCCGCTGGTATCGGAACTCCAGGGCTTGCTCGTTTGTCGCAGGCAGGGAAGGACCTTTTGGGGCTGATCTGTTTTTTTACGGCCGGCGAACAGGAAACACGCGCCTGGTTGATTCCCAAAGGAACACGGGCGGTGAAGGCCGCTGGCAAGATCCATTCGGATATTGAGCGCGGGTTTATTCGCGCGGAAATTTATCGTTATAATGATCTGATTACTCTTGGTTCTTACAAGGCAATCCAGGAAGCGAAAAAGATAACGCTCGAGGGCAAGGATTACGAGATCCAAGAGGGCGATGTCGTTTATTTCAGATTCAGCGTATAATTTCGAGTGGTTATTTTATGAATGAACTTCTTTCGCGAAAAATTACTGAGCTTTCTGACAAGCTTGATCATCTGAGCGCGTTTCTGGATCTGGAGCATAAGGTCGAACGCATCAAAGCGATCGACGGGCGGATGTCTGCGCCTGATTTTTGGGGAAATCAGGAAGAGGCGAACAAGATCATCCGGGAGCTCAAGGGCTTGAAAGGTGTGGTTGAGCCGTTTAATGTGTGCCTGAAACACGTTGAAGATGCCAAAGAACTTTTTGATCTTTCTGACGGGGATCAGGCGATGGAGGCGCAGATCGAGGCGGATATTGTTGCGGTGGTGGCTTCGGTTGATAAACTCGAGATCCAGGCGTTTTTGTCTGGGCCCTATGACAATAATAATGCGATCGTGAGTTTGAATTCAGGCGCTGGCGGCACGGAGTCCTGCGATTGGACGAGCATTCTTTTTAGGATGTATACCCGTTGGGCTGAGTCCAAAGGTTTTAAGGTAGAGGTTTATGACATTCTTCCTGGCGAAGAGGCGGGAATCAAGAATGTTTCGTTTCGCGTTGAGGGTGATAAGGCTTATGGGTATCTCAAGGCGGAAAAGGGCGTGCACCGGCTTGTCAGGATCTCCCCGTTTGATTCCAACAAGCGTCGTCATACGTCATTTGCTTCGTTTGATGCTATTCCTGAGATCGAAGATGATGTTGAGGTGGAGATCAATTCCGATGATTTGAAGGTGGATGTGTTTCGCTCTTCCGGCCCGGGTGGGCAGAGCGTTAACACGTGCGATTCCGCGGTGCGCATTACGCATATGCCGACGGGAATCATTGTCTCAAGCCAGGTTGAGCGTTCGCAGCTGCAGAATAGGGTGCGCTGCATGAAGGTGTTGAAAGCTAAGTTATTTGAGCGACAGGAGCAGGCGCGTAGTGAGAAGCTCGCGGCCGAGTCTGGCCAGAAGCAGAAGATCGAGTGGGGAAGTCAGATCCGCTCTTATGTGCTTCAGCCGTATCAGATGATCAAGGATCACCGGACGGATTATGAGGTTGGATCTGTTGATAAAGTTCTGGATGGAGATATTGATGGATTTATTGAAGCATTTTTGAAAATGAAACCCGAGAGTAAATAGGGAGATTGTAGATGATCGATGCCATTATTAGAAAACCTGTTGTTGCCTCTGCCAAAGCGTTTTTGGCCAAGCTTCAGCCTGCGGTCAATATTCATATTCCCGTGGATGCCCCTCTTCCGTCGGTGAGTGCGATCAAGCGTTATGCCGCTGTTGTGGCGAAGGTCAATGCGCTCGAGTCGAAGATGGAGTCTCTGTCGACCGAAGATCTGAAGGCGAAGACGCCGGAATTCAAGAAGCGCCTTGCCGAAGCTATTGCGCTTGAGTCGGCTGATGTCGAGCGCTTGCGTGGAGAATATCGTACGGCCTCGACTATTGATGACCGTCAGAGGTTGAAAGATGAGCTTAAGGCAGCGGAGAAGATCCTTCATGCGGCTAAGCAGAATGCCTTAAATGATCTTTTGCCTGAGGCCTTTGCTGTTGTGCGCGAGGTTGGCAAACGCCTTTTGAATATGCGTCATTTTGACGTCCAGCTTGTGGGAGGAATGGCCCTTCATTATGGAAATATCGCTGAAATGACGACGGGTGAAGGCAAGACACTTGTTGCAACCCTGCCCGCTTATTTGAACGCTTTGACAGGTGATGGCGTGCATGTGGTGACCGTGAACGATTACCTTGCCCGTCGAGATCGAGAGTGGATGGGGCCGATCTATGAATTCTTGGGATTGACGCTCGGTGTTATTCAGCATGATATGACGCCTGCCGAACGCCAGAAATCCTATGGTGCGGACATCGCCTACGGGACTAACAATGAATTCGGCTTTGATTACTTGCGCGACAACATGGTGATGTACAAAGATGAGATGGTCCAGGCAGGGCATAATTTTGCGATTGTGGATGAGGTTGATAGCATTCTGATCGACGAAGCGCGAACTCCTTTGATCATTTCAGGGCCGGCCGAAGAGTCGACTGACAAATATTACAGGGCGCATGGAATATCATTACAGCTTTCCGGCCGGCGCGTGACCGAGGCCGATGAGATAGACGCCAAGCATCGCGGGGAAGATCTCGGGAAGGGATTTGATTATGTGGCCGATGAGAAGAATAAGTCTGTGGCCTTGACCGACCAAGGGGAAACCAAGGCGGCGCATCTTTTCGGCGTAGACAATCTTCATGATATGGACACGATCGAGTATCGCCATCACGTTCTTAATTCGTTGCGTGCGAAAGAATTCTTTCGTCTGGATATTGATTATGTCGTTAAAGACGGCAAAGTCGTTATTGTTGATGAATTCACGGGGCGCATGATGCCCGGGCGCCGCTGGTCGGATGGTCTTCATCAGGCGATCGAAGCCAAGGAAGGCATTAAGATCGAGCGTGAGAATCAGACGCTGGCGACCATTACTTTTCAAAATTATTTCCGTATGTATAAGAAACTTTCGGGAATGACGGGGACAGCGTATACCGAGGCGAACGAGTTTAAGCAGATCTATAATCTCGATGTCATCGTGATCCCGACTAACCGTCCTTTAAGTCGTATCAATTATCCGGATTGTGTTTTTCGAACACAGAAGGAGAAATATGAAGCGGTTGTGAAAGAAATCGAGGCCTGTCACGAAAAAGGCCAGCCGGTTCTTGTGGGGACGGTATCGATCGAGAAGTCTGAGCTTATTGCGGCGATGCTAAAAAGTCGGGGCGTTAAGCATCAGGTGCTTAATGCGAAATATCATGAACTTGAGGCGTCGATCGTTTCTCAGGCGGGTCGTCATAAGGGGGTGACGATCGCAACCAATATGGCGGGTCGTGGTACGGATATTATGCTCGGCGGTAACGCGGAATTTATGGCGAGAGCCCTCGCGACCCAGAAAATCGAGGAGGCTGAGAAGAATGATGAAGAAGCGGCTTCCCAGGATCAGCTCATTAATCAGTTTATTAAGCAGTTTCGTGATCAGGTGAAGAAAGAACGTGAGATGGTGACGTCTGCTGGCGGGCTCTATATTATCGGCACGGAACGTCACGAGTCTCGTCGTGTGGATAATCAGCTTCGAGGCCGCTCCGGCCGTCAGGGGGATCCAGGCGCATCGCGTTTCTATGTTTCTCTCGATGATGATCTGATGCGGCTTTTTGCAGGTGACCGGATCAAGGTTATGATGGAACGTTTTGGGTTTGCGGAGGGAGAGGTCATTGAGTCGCCGATGGTCAGTGGTGCTATCGAGATCGCTCAGAAGCGTGTGGAGAGCTACAACTTTGAGATTAGAAAACAGCTGTTGGATTACGACAGCACGATGAATAAGCAGCGAGAGGTCATTTATAACCTGCGCCGTTCGATTATTGAGGGAGATGACACGCGCGAGCTTATTCTCGAATCTGTTCAATCTACGATCGATGATGCGATTTTACGTTTTCTTTCACCAGAGGCGGGTAAGACTGCCCGGGATCCTCAGGGCCTTATTGCCTATGTTCAGGAGAAATTTGGCCTGAATGTGGATTCGCTTCGTACGAAAATCGAGGATGGAGATAACGAGAATATTAGTAAGCTTTTATATGAAGCCCTGGAAGGTTTATATCTTCATAAGGAAAAGGAGATGGGCGTCGAGCAAATCCGGCATTTGGAGAGGATGTTCCTGTTGCATACGATCGATACAAAATGGAAGGAACATCTTTACGCCATGGATCGTTTGAGAGAAAGCGTTGGACTTCGTGCTCTCGGGCAAAGAGACCCTCTCGTTGAGTATAAGCGGGAAGGCTTCCATATGTTCCAGGGTATGTTTGAGTCGATTCACATTGATGTGGCGGAGATGATTTTCAAGATTCAGCCAGTTGAGGAAGAAACTCGGATGCGTCCGGTTTTTTCAGGGCGTCAGCAGCTGGTACATCAGGAGTTCTCGGGGATGACGGGATCTCTTCACATGCCGCAGGAAGAGGGGGCGCCACCCGTGACTGGGGTCGCTGTTCCGGAGCGCCGGATTCCGGTTGCTCATGGTCCTGCGGATCAACCCAAGGTGGGACGCAACGATCCGTGTCCGTGCGGGAGCGGGAAGAAGCATAAGAAGTGTTGTGGAAAATAAGAATTTGAAAATACAGGGCATAGGGCATAGGGTAGAGGAGAAATCAGGGAACACAGAGAAGGGGGCAGGGAAAGAGGTAGGTGTGCTTTTCTGCTCCATTTCTACGCTCTGTGCTTTGCGCTCTCCGCTTTTTTGTATTTTGTGCCTTGTCTTTTGTTCTCTCGCGTCATCAGTCTTTCTTTTTCTATCATTCCCACCGGTAGGTGCTTGGCCTTTCGCCTGGATTTCTCTTGTTCCACTCTTTTTTCTTCTTGATAAAGGCGCGACTAAGCGTGCTGCGTTTGGCTGGTCGTATTTGACGGGGTTCATATTCTTTCTCGCGGTTCTGCAATGGATTCATTTTGTAACGACACCAGGACTTATTCTTCTCGCTGCCTACCTTGCTCTTTATTTTGGCATGTTTGGTATTCTTTACTGTTGGACATCCCGATTTCCTGCGGGATTTCGGCTCTTTCTGATTCCAGCTGGATGGATTGTTCTTGAATATGTTCGCGGTACAGCCCTTACCGGATTTAACTGGGGCTCGTTGGGTCATAGCCAGGCAACGTGTACGGGATTGATCGCTGTTGCCAGTTTCGCTGGAGTTTCCGGAGTTTCTTTTCTTGTTGTCCTGGGGAACGTTATGTTGCAACAGATCGTTCTCGCCTATTTTCAGCAGAAGGCGTGGAAATGGTATGTTATTCCTATGACTATGGTGGGGATAGTCGTTATTTTGGCAGGGATCTTTGCTCGTGGCATTCCATATACTGAGGTTGGTCGTGCGCGAGCCGTTAAGGTCGCATTGATTCAGCCGAATATTTCCCTTGCTGACGCCTGGCATCCGGCCTTGAAGTCAGATATTGTTCGCTGGCAGATCGAGATGAGCCAACAGACGCTTTCAGACAAGCCGGATCTTATTATCTGGCCTGAAAATTCTTTCCCCTCTTTTATTTGGGAACTTCCCGAGCTTTTTGATGAGGTGAAGGCCTTCGCGCGAAAGAATAAGGTATCTCTTCTGATTGGTGCTGTGACCAAAGAGGGGGATAAGTATTTCAATTCCGCACTTTTGATCTGGCCCAATGGTGAGGTTGTTAAGACGCACAGCAAGCGGCATCTTGTTTTGTTCGGTGAGTATATTCCTTTTCGTAAGGAATTTCCGTTCTTATCTGATATTGTTCCGATTGATGATTTTACGCCAGGGGTTGAGGAAACGGTCTTTGAACTTCCTAATGGTATCAAGTTTTCGGTTCTTGTTTGTTTTGAAGATACGATTCCCGAACTTGCGAGGCGTTATGTTCACAAGAGTGCGGATTTCTTGGTCAATATGACTAATGATGCGTGGTTCCGGGATTCTGGCCAGCCGCGGACTCATTTAAATAACGCGATCTTTCGGTCTGTTGAGAATGGCCGTCCGCTCATTCGAGCTACCAATACAGGCGAAAGTTGTGTTGTCTCGAAAGGAGGCCGCGTGGAGCGGTGCGTTGAGGACCTGAATCGTCGCAGGGTTTTAGTGGATGGGGTGGCTGTGGCAACAGTTACCTTAAGTTCCGAGCAGACATTTTATACAAAATATGGAGAAATTTTTACATTCCTGTGTTTTCTCGGTATACTAGGGGCATTAGGGGCTTGTGGATTAGATATGAGGAAAGGAAAGGGTTATGGGGACGACAAAAAAGATTCTACTCGTTGATGATGAGCGCATGCTGCATAGTATGATGAAATCTGTTTTGGGGGTTCATGGCTTTGAGGTGGTTTCCGCCATGAGCGGGGAAGAGGGTCTTGCTATGGTTGCAACCGAGAAGCCGGATCTGATCGTCTTGGATGTCATGATGCCGAAGATGAAAGGCAGAGAGGTGTGTGCGAGGATTAAGGCAGATCCTACGACGGCGCATATTCCTGTTATTTTTCTAACGGCCAAGGATTCGGATGATGATGTTCTTGCAGAACTTCATGTGGGTGCGATAGGGCATATTACAAAACCGCTGAATATTTCGAATTTTGTGAAATTGGTCAAACAGGCTCTGAGGCCTTAACGTGGCAGAGCAGGCTATTTCCTCTTGGGCGCGGTATCCTGTGGCCGCATTCTTTTTTTCTCTCTTTCTGGGAATTCTCCGGTTTCTCCCCTGGTGTGTTTTTCGTCCATGTGGGTGCGGGGCTATTCGGTTTTTTTATATTCTGAGCCCGAAGTTGCGTCGGAATTCGATGGAAAGCCTTGATATCGCATTTGGTTCCGGGATGGTGATCAGGGAGAAGAGGCGTTTGGCAGCGCGTTCTTTTTTTCATTTGGCAGAGGGCATTGCTTGGTTTATATATGCCATCGAGCATCCGCGTCTGACCGAAAAGTTCTTTGTTTGGGAAGGAAAGGAACTTCTCGACCAGGTGTTAATGCGCGGCAAAGGTGCGGTGATCGCGATCGCGCATTTAGGGCCGTTTGTTTGGATGCTTCAGCATTTTGCGAATCATGGGTATAAGACGAACATTGTGATGCGTCCTCCCAGGAGTTCTTTTTTGAAAGTCAGATTTCTTGAGGCCTGTGCGCAATTGCGGATGAATTTTATTTATAGCGTGCCGCTGCGCGCCTGTGTGGTGGATTCGTTTGCGGCTCTTGCACGCGGGGAACTCGTGTTTATGCCGATCGATCAGAATTATGGTGGCAATGGCCGGGTGTTTGTTGATTTTTTCGGTCGCAAGGCGGCCACAGCCCCGGGAGTTGTCGGTTATGGACTTAAGACAGGTGCTCCTGTCATGATGGCGTATTGTTTACCTTTGGGGGACGGACGCTTTAAGATCAAGATCGACCCTGAGCTTGCTATGGTAGGCGAACAGGATGAAAAAGCTGCGCTGGTGCGAAATACAGCGATCTTGACGTCTCGGCTTGAGACGCTCATTCGTCAATATCCGGATCAATGGTCCTGGATGCATCGCAGGTGGAAAGCCGTTCCCAGAGAAGGGGAAGTGTAAGACAGTTTTCACTTGGCGCGTGAGTGTCCATGGGGCCACGTCTCAGCAGAAAGGGTTTGGCATGTCTGTTAAAAAGATCATTCTTTATCTTGTCGGGTTTGTGCTTGTTATTGTCGGGATCGCTTTTGCTATCAAAGATTGGTTCTTCATTGAGATGGTCTTTCGGGGGATTATCGGCCCCTTGCTTGCGGTCATAGGCCTGGTGGTCCTGACCGTGGCGCGTGATTAAGCGCGATTGGGCGGTAGACAAAAACTTGAACTGCTTGTATATTAGGGCAGCATAGAGAAGAGAACTTTCATCTTTTTAAGGCGTGACCATGTTTAATAGATCAAAGAAATATTTCTTTTCCGGGCTGGCGGTCTTTCTTCCCATTGTTCTCACGGTCTATGTTTCTATTCAGATCCTTAATTTTGCTGAGAATATTTTTGGGAAACACCTTCGGCCATTTTTTATCGAGAATTATGATTTTTACTTCTGGGGACTTGGGCTGATCACCCTCGTTGCGGTTATTTTATTTTGCGGGTTTGTGGTGACGCATTATTTTGGGCGGGTGATGCATCGATCCGCAGAGAAATTGATGCTCAAGATCCCGCTCATTGCCAATATTTATCCGGCCTTTAAGGAGATCGCGCAGTTTGTTTTTAAAGAGGATGGCGATGGGCAGAAACCCCAGCAGGTAGTTCTGATCGAGTGGCCTCAGCCAGGTGTGTTTACGATAGGATTTCTTACGAATAATACACCGAAAGTGATTTGTCAGGAGGCTGGACAGGATCTTGTTAATGTCCTAGTGCCTACGGTGCCTAACCCTATAACAGGTTTTATTGCCATGGTTCCTCGCCAAAAGATAAGGCCGCTTCCCATCACGGTTGAGCAGGCGATCAAGATCATTGTGTCTGGCGGCGTTGTTGACCCTTATATTGTTTCCCCCGATGAAACAGCTCCCAAGAAATCCTAAGCTTGTTATTTTTGATCTGGACGGCACGCTGGTCGATGCCTACCACGCTATTACCGAGAGCATTAATTTCATGCTGAAAAAGATAGGATATCCTGTTCAGTGTCATCGGACGGTCAAGCGTTCCGTTGGTTGGGGGGTGGATTCTTTGGTGAAATGTTTTGTTCCAGAGAATAAGGCTGTCGAAGCTCTCGCTATTTTTCGCGCTCATCATGACAATCGCTTGCGTCAGAATATTTGGCTTTTATCCGGGGCCAGGACCCTTTTGCCATTTTTGAAGAAGAGGGGTTGTCTTTTGGCTATTGCGAGTAATCGGCCTACTAAATTTTGTCATATTATTTTAAAAGCCCTGGGGATCGATCATTATTTTGATTTTGTGATCTGCGGGGATGCGGTTCCGCGGGCCAAGCCATATCCAGATATGATTAAAGTTATTTTGAAGAAATCGGGCATTCGGCCATCGGAAGCCGTTTATGTCGGAGACATGTCGGTTGATATCCTTTGTGGGCAACGTGCGGGAGTTTATGCCGTTGGCGTTCCGACCGGCTCTTGTACTCGCCAGGAACTTATCGCGGCTAAGCCTGATAGGATGATTAAGCGTTTGACCCAGGTTCGTGATTTTTTTGATCGGGGAGCAGTATTGAAAAGGAGAAGAATATGAAATTTATATTTTGGGGCATGATGATGGGTGTGGCGATTTTGGCGGCATCAGTGGCCTTCGCAGGTGAGGAAAACACTGAAGAAGGTTGGAGCCCGTATTCTGCTGGGCCCATTACTGCATGGACAGCGCCGTTGGTGGGCAAGGGGAAGCTGGCTGTTCAGCCGATCGTATCTTATAGTCGCACGCGGGGCTCTTTTGACAACAAGGGGCATCAGGATTCCTTGCCTGATGGGGAGAAAAAGTCGCAGGCGTCACAGCAGATCTTTACCCAGTACGGGATTACAGATGAGTGGGAGGTGGCCCTGCAGATGATCTATCAGGAGAATTTCAGAATCCAAAATGATGAGAAGGCTCATGATCAGGGATTTGGTGATAGCTATCTGTTTACGCGTTATGAATTTCTGGAAGAGAAATCATGGATGCCAGAAGCCACGGCTTTGGTCCAGTTGAAAATGCCAACGGGAAAGTATGAGGGATTGGATCCTGATATGCTAGAGACGGATGCCATGGGGACTGGTTCTTGGGATCCGGGTGTGGGGATCAATCTGACCAAGACTTTCAAGCCGTTCATGATCCATGCGGACCTTGTTGCCAGTTTTCCGCAGACAGTTCGTGTGGATGGGGTGAAGACCCGTTATGGAAATTACCTTAATTATGATCTGGCTGTTGAGTATTTTTTGCTTAAGGGATTCAATCTGATGATGGAGGTTAACGGGGTTTCGCAGGGCGATACGAGGGAAGATGGCGAAGGGATTGAAGATTCACACTCGAGGTCTTTGACATTGGCCCCGGGCATTGGCTGGTCCAATGAGCGCATTCAGACATTGGTGGCGTATCAGCGCACGATCCTCGGAACGAATGCGGATGTGAACGATGCTGTTGTCGCGACGTTTATTTATACATTTTAGGATACAAAGATATTCGGTAGTGTTATTGTAGGAAATAATATTTATTAGGGAAGTTTAGCGAGGACTTGTTCCGTGATTAATCCGTTAATGCCTTGGGTTTTCTTTGCCGTTTTTGTTCTGGCCATGCTGTGGCTTGATTTTCGGCTTTTTAGTGGCCGTGAGAAAGAGGTCAGCATCAAAGAGGCCCTTCTCTGGAGTTTGTTTTGGATGATCCTGGCGCTGGGGTTCAACGTCGGGGTTTATTTCTTCAGTTCTCATGAACGCGCACTCAATTTTCTGACCGGTTATTTGATCGAGCGGGCGCTTAGCATGGATAATATTTTTGTATTTCTGCTTATTTTCAACTTTTTTCGTGTTCCGGCCGTTTATCAGCAGGTTGTTTTATTTTGGGGGATCCTGTTGGCTCTTGTCTTGCGTTGTATTTTCATTGCTTTGGGCGTTGTGATCATTAACGCCTTTCATTGGTCGATTTATATTTTAGGGCTTTTTCTGGTTTTTGTAGGGATCAAGATGATCTTTGCGGGAAATAAACAGGAGGATCTTTCAACAAACCCGATCTTGCGGGTGATCAGAAAATTCTTCCCCGTATCTGATGAATATCATGGTAAGAAATTCTTTGCGTTGAAAGATGGGTGTCGGGTGGCAACTCCGCTTTTTGTTGTTTTTTTGATGATCGCGGCGATGGATATCGTTTTTGCGGTTGATTCCATTCCCGCTATCCTGGCTATTACGACCGATCCGTTTGTGGTGTATACGTCCAATATCTTTGCCATTTTTGGTTTACGGGCGCTTTTTTCTGCTATTTCG
>JADGCU010000051.1 GCA_015228785.1 Candidatus Omnitrophota bacterium | reverse complement strand
AACCGTTCCGATATTGCTTGATTGCTCAATAACCTGACGGAACGTGAGATTCCCCTTGGGATGCGCATCCCCCAAAATATGATTAGCCACACGATACTTGCCATTCTCGCAAAAGAAGATCTCATCCTCTCTCACCGCATTCTCCTCAAGAGCTGCGGTAGCGGTCACGATCTTAAAGACAGAACCTGGCTCATAAACAAAGGCGACCGTGCGGTTGGTGCGATTTTCCGCAGGACTGGCATCCGGGGCGTCCGGTCTGAACGTCGGCCGGCTGGCAAAGGCCAAAACCTCACCCGTCTTGGGATCCAACACAATGATGCTTGCGGCCTTGGCATTGTGTTTCTGATACGCCTTTTCCAGCGCCTTCTCGGCAATGAACTGAATGGTCTCATCGATCGTCAAGACCACATCAGACCCATCCTGGGGAGCCAGAAAATCCTTCTCGATCAATAGATCCCGCTGACGGGCATCGCGTAAAAACTGCGCCATCCCCTTTTTACCGCGCAGATATTTATCATACTCAAGCTCAACCCCCTGAAGCCCCACATTATCAATATTTGCAAAGCCGATCACATGCGCTGCCAAATTCCCATTAGGATAAAATCGTTTGTTCTCCTTCACAAACCCAAGTCCAAAAATCTTAAGCTCCTTTAACTTCTCATATTGCCCCTGGGGGATCTTACGCGAAAGCCAAACAAAGCTCTTTTCCTTATCCATTCGTTGAAGAAAGACATCGGGACTCACATTAAGGATACCCGCAACCTTACGGGCCGCTACGGCCTTTTGCCCATCGGTCATAATACGTGGATTAGCAAATAACGAATATGCCACCACATTTAACGCAAGTGCCTGCATATTACGATCATAAATTGTTCCACGTCGTGGCTCAAGCTCAACGATATGATTATGCTGCTTATCAGCTTTTTCTGTGAGATAACTTGAACGGAAGATCTGAATGAGAGAAAGCTTGATGATAAACAGCATCAAACAGAAAAAAACGCAAAAGAAAACAAAACCAACACGCTTGGGATATCGTTGGAAAAACAAGGATATTAATTTCTTTTAATAGTTAGTATATTTTTTATCCGACCAATAGAGAATTCTGCCCAAAAAGAATGAATGACTATTTCTGAGTGGACTTCGGCCATCTCCTCGAAGCGGTGATTTAAAGAACCCGCTCTCATGAAGGCCTCAGCTCCATAACTATTGTAGGAAGTTTTAGTGTGAAAAATAGCGAAAAACTATAAATTTTGAATCAACAAGAAAATATCTGCTACTTCCCGATCCTGCCGTCTGCTGGCGCAAAAGCAAGCGTCAAAAAGCGACCAATCCGGGAAACACCTGTCTTTGCGGCGAATGTTTCTGGCCAGGAATGGCTCATAGCTTCAACCTCCACCACATTTTTACGGCTGGCGAAACGATAATGATCATCTTTTGTCAAAAGTTCATGTCCAATATGGCTCGATGACTTAAGCCGCAAAATATCATTTTTAACAAGACTATTACTTTCAGCGAGCTTCTCGATCTTTTGCGCTTTGGCCTGCCCTTGATACCCAAGATCATAGATCCGCATCTGTAAATGAATATAAAGAACAGCCATGAATGTCACGACCCCCATCACCTTTAAAAACTGAACGATCCTCATCCTATCCTTTCCAAGGCTCTCACACGAGCGCTGCGTGATCTTGGATTTTCCCCGGCTTCGCCATCCGTGGGACGTAAAGGTTTCTTTGTTAACAAAACCGCACGACCTTCCTTCGCAAAACCCCGAAATTTCTCTTTCACAATACGATCTTCAAGCGAATGAAAGGCGATCACACACATACGCCCACCGACCTTCACATGAGCCAACGCTGCGTCAAGCGCCATCGTCAGCACATCCAGCTCCTGATTAACCGCGATCCGGATCGCCTGGAACGACCGTGTCGCCGGATGGACACCATCACGACTGACACGATAGGGCAAGGCACGCAAGATAACATCCACAAGATCCTTGGTCGTCTCAATTGCTCGGGCCGAACGTGCCCGGACGATCGTCGTTGCGATCCGGCGGCTGAAACGCTCCTCACCGTAACGCCATAACAAATTCCCGATCTCTTCTTCTGAGAGAGAATTGATCAACTCAAAGGCTGACACCGGCATGTCCTGATCCATACGCATATCCAGTGGCCCCTCGGATCGAAAACTGAATCCCCGCGCCGCATCATCGAGCTGAAGGCTCGATACCCCCAGATCAAACAAGATCCCATCCACCTCACTCACGCCCAAAGAACTCAACACATCATCTAATTTTCTAAAATTGCTTCTCACAATATCCAGGCGCCCAGAAAAATCCTTCAGCCGTTCCCTCGCCTTTTCAATCGCCTCTCGATCCTGATCAATCCCGATCAACCGTCCCTCTGCCCCCACCACACGCGCCATGGCCTGCGCATGTCCGCCTAACCCCAGCGTACAATCCACAACGGTTGCCCCGCTCTTGAGATTCAAGAGCTCGGTGACTTCCCGGATCATCACGGGAACATGAGAAAAGGACTCTGTCATGATATCTTTTGAGTGCTTAAGACTTCCACCAATCACAGCATGGCAATGTCAGATGTTGCTGCCACAAAACTCGGGATCTTGCGATCTGTGACCGCATGTTCAAAGGCCTCCCACACGTGCGCATAATCCTCGCGATGGGTGACCTCTTCCCAATTACCCTTGATCCCGTTTCTCTGGTAAACCTTGTGACGTTCCTTGAAGACCAGATAGATCTTCGTGCGGTGCGTCTGCTCTTCTTCCGCTGAGCAGAAAACGCATTCGCAGTGCGGCAGTTCGACCATGTGTCTGAAAATCAGTTTCGGATGGGCGCAGGTGATCATGTTCACCTCCAAGGGTTAAAAAAGTTTATCCTTATAAATCGATCATGCGCTCGGCAGTCTCCTCGAACAGACCGCTCGATTTCGCATAAAATTCCTGCCAGCGTTGCGCGTCCCAGATCTCAATCCGGTTCGAAACGCCGATAATGACGCTCTTGGTGACGATCCCGGCATAATCTTTCAAATACTGCGGGATAATAAAACGCCCCTGTTTGTCAGGGACCACATCGATCGCACCAGAAAAAAGCATGCGATTGAACGTACGCACATCCTGCTTGGTAAAGGAAAGACCTTTGAATTTCTGCTCCTGAAGTTTCCACTCATATTCAGAAAACATGAAAAGACATTTCTCAAGGCCACGTGTGACAAAGAACGTCTCAATATGATTCTCGCGAGAGACATCACGGAATCTCGACGGAAGGATGAGCCTTCCTTTAGTGTCCAGATTGTGGCTGTATTCTCCGTAGAACATATTCTTATCCTTTTTCCAATCAGCCTCAGGTCAGCGTATAAACCACTTCACACCACTTCCCTCCACCGACATCCACAAGTATAGTCTTGGCACTTACCCATGTCAACAAAGAAAAAACAATTTGTTTTCATGGTTGTTAATATTCATAAATACATGGCTAAAAAGGAGATACGAGAATATTAAAGGAGAATTTACAACGCAAAAAATAAAAATAAAGAGCAGATAAAAATAAATTAAATACAAAAAAGCAGACCCCCACAATCAAACCATTCGCATGGTCTTTCTGGGAACCTGCCTTCTTTTTTATATCTTCAACTGTGTATCCGTAAAAAGATTACCGCGGGAGGATTTTTTGAAAAAACTTTCTAGCAGTGGCGATGTCTTGGCGAATTCGCGCAACAAGATCTTTCTCGCCGGAAAAACATCTGTCATCACGAATCTTTTTCAAGAATTTTACAAGAATTCTTTTACCATAAAGATTTCCCTGATAATCAAGAACATGGAGTTCGAGCACGCGCTTGCCCTGGAACTTTCTAAACGTTGGTCGCGTGCCAATATAAAAAACGCCATTTCTTTCCTGATCATCAAATTGTGCGCGCACACAATAAATTCCCGACGGCAAAATAACAACGTTTTCTTGCTTAAGATTAGCTGTTGGAAAACCCAGCCTTCTGCCGTGAGCCTCACCAGACTCTACCTCAGAAAGAATAGAATAATCGCGCCCCAGGAATTTCTTTAACAACTTAAGATCCCCCGCCAAAACCAATTCTTTAATCTTTTTTGTTTTAATATTAATATTATTTAAATTATATATAGAGATTTTCTCTGAAGAAAAACAACTCACTCCTTTTAAGACATCAAAAGAACCCGCTCGGTCATGACCAAAACAAAAGTCCTCCCCCACAATAACTTTCTTTACGCATAATTTCTTTACCAAAACATTTCTAACAAACCCCTCAGCAGACATCGCTGCAAACCGTTTTGTAAAGGGGACGACAACACACACATCCACCCCGCACTCCTTGATCAACCGAAGGCGATGCTCAAGAGAAACAACATAAGCAAAAAATTGTTTAGGACGAAGAATTGATACCGGATGGGGATAAAAAGTGATGACGACGCTCGTGCCCTTAATCCGACGAGCCTCGGTAACCGCTCGACCAATAACTTTCTGATGCCCCCGATGAATAGCATCAAAAACACCGATCGCCGCAACAACCCTGGGATATATCTTATCGAGACGGCCAGTCCCGTAAATGACTTTCATTGATCTCCTCAAGCTTGACAGCATGATCAATCATAAAAGGACCCACCTTGGTCCTGCGAATCTCTGTAATACAAGCTCCACACCCCAAAACCTCCCCGACATCTTCCGCAACCTGGCGCACATACGTTCCCTTGGAACACTCCAGATAAAACTTGGCGAGAGGTGAGGAAAACTCCAAAAGCTTTAATACATCAACGCGGACTTTCCTTGCGGCGCGCTCAACATGAACACCTTTGCGGGCAAGCTTGTAAAGCCTCTCACCCTTATGCTTCACCGCTGAAACCATGGGAGGAACCTGCTCAATATCACCGGTAAATTTCTCAAAAGCCTTCTCAATCTCCTGACACGTGACCGAGGCACAAGAGCGCTCCTCAACAACCGCCCCTTGAATATCCGCACTGACCGTGCGAACCCCGAGTTTCATCGTGGCGCAATAGGCCTTATCAAAACCAACAAATTTCTCAAAAAGCTTCGTTGATCGACCCACAAGAATCACAAGAACTCCTGTTGCCAAGGGGTCAAGCGTTCCGGCATGGCCGACACTCTTCTGCCTTATCTTCCGACGGATGATCGCCACCACATCATGCGACGTCATGCCCGAGGGCTTATCCACAACCATAATCCCGTCCATCAAAGCCCTTTCCCGATCTCACGTAAAATACGCGCCTTGGCAGAAGACAGCGATCCATCCAGAAAACAACCGCTCGCCTTCATATGTCCACCACCACCAAACTTTTCAGCGAGTTTTGCAACATCAAACCCATTACGACTTCGAAAATTGATCCGCACCCGCTTCTTTTCTTTCTTTGTAATGATAACGATCACCTCAAGACCCTTAACAGACCGTAAGAAGCCGAATACCTTATCACGAAGATCAAAATCTCCAGAAAAAATCTCATCATCTTTTTCATCCATCACCAAACAAGCCACGCGCTCATTAAAATGAAGTTCAAGACGATGAATGATCGATAAAAAAGGCCTGAGATCCTCCTTGGGCATGGTCTCATAAACCTGACGGTATAAATCACTCACAGAAAAATTAAACTTCAAAAGATCGGCGATCACCTCATGCGTATGAGAACTCGTACAATCAAAACCAAAAGACCCCGTGTCCGTCAATATCCCCAAATAAAGAAGGATCGCCATATCTTTCGTAAATCGACAACGCGCCTTCTTTAAAATCTGATACAAAATCTCAGAAGTGGAAGAATATTTCGGCTGAACATGATTATAATGACCAAAGTGAACATTGGTCACATGATGATCAATGTTAATAATAGTCGTATTTCGGGAAATGACTTCACGCACCTTGCCAACTCTCTCCAAATCTCCGCAATCGAGGGAAATCACGGCATCCGCTGAAAATTTCTCCTTACCCGTGTATTGCTCATAAAGATTGATCCGCGGCATAAAACGTAACCAGCTCGGACAAGGATCTTCATTAAAAAGACGAACCTTCTTGCCAATAGATTTTAGAAAAAGAGTCATGGCAAGTGCCGCCCCCAACGCATCCGGATCGGGAGAGGTATGCATGGTAACAATAAACGATTTGTATTTTCTTAACACCCCAACAATCTTCTTCTCCATATCACTCCTTATCCTCTGGGGAAGCATCCTCGCTCTTTATTGAAGTCGACGATTCCCCATCCCGAGACTGCCTGATCTCATCCAAACGTCGGTCCATCTTGATCCCATAAGCAATCGAATTATCATAAACAAACCGGAGCTCCGGGATATGCCGAATGGCCACACGCTCAGCGATCAAATGACGGATCCGGCCACTTGCAGAATTGAGCCCCGCTTGAGCATTCTTGACGCTCTCCGGATTATCATCAAGAACACTAAAACCTATATGGGCAACGCTCAGATCCTTGCTGATATCTACAAAAGTGATCGAAATAAAACTAAGACGCGGATCACGCACCTCTCCCATCAGAATCAGAGTGCTGATCTCACGCTTAAACAATTGATTCACCTTATCCATACGATTCATGCAGTCCTCCTTTTAGGGGAAGTCGCAAACTCACGCGTTTTAAGCCTGCCAAGCATATCAGGAACGCGAAGAAAATGCAAAAACTCAAGAATTTTCTGTTTATCACTCTTGGGCATATTAAACAAAACCATCAACTGATCAACGCGTGGCTTGTCTAAAAAACACAAAAGACCAGCCAAACGAAGGAGCCTGACATCAGACCACGATTCTTGGTAAGAAAAAACCGTAGCCTGAGAACGCACGATCTTATCAAGAAGCCGCTCCTCTACCTGACCAAAGGAGAAATATCGCAGACCGTCAAGAACTCTCAGCCGACGCAACGCCGAAGAGGGATCATCTTCATCCAAAATCCGTTTAAACTCATTAAAATAACGCACCGGCGTGATCGTCATAAACACATCTTCATGACAAGCCGTCTTCAGAGCGGATAAGGTCCTCGCCTCCAGCTTAAAACCAAAACGCTTTTTATAACGAACCGCACGAATGATCCGTGTAGGATCATCCACAAAACTACGATAATGCATGATCCGCACCAAACCTTTTTTGAGGTCCGCTACCCCGTCAAAATCATCACGTATCACCCCAAGATCTACCGCATTCAGGGAGGCAGCGACAGCATTAATCGTAAAGTCCCTGCGAAAAAGATCATCCGACAGCTGAGCAAAGATGACATCCGGAAGCGCCCCAGGATGCGCATATAATTCCCGACGGGCCGTCACCACATCCACCTTAAGACCATTGGGAAGATCTATCGCAACCGTCCCAAAGCGTCGATGGATAAGAGATTCTCCCCCCAAACGTTTGGTAAGAAGCCCCGCAAAAGCAACCCCATCACCCTCAACAACAATATCAATATCAAAACTCGATCGACCCAACAGAAGGTCTCGCACCATCCCACCAACAAGCCAGACAGAAACACCCTTCCCATCTGCGGCTAGTGTGATCTGCTGAAGAACAGAACGAACGTCCTGGGGAAGCTTATCGAACCTGATTTTTTCCACATCAACCTCTGGGATGGAACTTCTTATGGATCGTGCGCAGACGATCCCGGTCCACATGCGTATAAATCTGCGTTGTTGAAATATCAGAATGCCCCAACATCTCCTGAACACTCCTTAAATCCGCCCCATGCTCCAAAAGATGTGTCGCAAATGTATGCCTGAGCGTATGCGGCTTGATCGTTTTCTTAATACCCGCCTTCTGAGCGTAGAACTTAATACCCTTCCAGATACTCTGACGAGAAATCTTCTTTCCTAAACGACTGACAAAAAGAGAATCTACCTGTCGCCCTTTCAGCACCTTAACCCGCGCGCCTTTGAGATACTTGGCCAACGCCTCCATGGCACTCTTCCCGACGGGAATAAGTCTCTCCTTGCTCCCCTTGCCCACACAACGAACAAAGCCCATGTCAAAATTCACGCTATCCACACGAAGGTCCACAAGCTCAGAAACACGAAGCCCGCTCGCATAAAAGATCTCAAGGATCGCCTTATCACGCACGCTCTGCCAGTCACGCCCATCAGTAGCCTTGATCATGGCATCGATCTCAGCCTGCGAAAGAACATCGGGAACACGCTTCCAGGTCTTGGGCGTATCAACCAGATTCACCGGATCTTCTTTGGAGAAATTCTCCCGCACAAGGAACCGATGAAACATCCGGATCGCCGCCAAGCTACGGGAGATCGACGTCGCTGAAAGATCCCCCTTCTTCTGGAACTGCATGTAAGAAGTGATATGTTCACGCCTGATCGCCTCAGGACTCTTTATCCCGTATCTTTTCTCCAAGTCAACTGCGTACGCCTCTAAATCACTCCCATACGCCATAAGCGTATTCTTGGCAAGCCCACGCTCGACAGAAAGATAATTAATAAACTCTGCGATCAATGCCTTCATGGCGCCTCAAACTCACCCTTGACCATATCCGGCTTAAAATCAGCCCGAACCGCCTTCTCCACATTTCTCATGGCCCCCTTGAGAATATCATACCGACGCAAAGGTGCGGGCTTATCATATTCTTTCACGATGTTTCTAACACCAATAACGACTTGCTCGAGCTCTGCCTTCTTTTCCCCAGGCAAAAGATCCGCCATGGACTGCAATCGCACGATCAACTGATTTAACGCATAGACCTGCTGTTTGCTTCCGGCATTCACAGAGCCCATGGTGTCCTCCGCATCTTTAAAATATGCCCGAGCCATCGTATACTGCTCCTTATATTTCTCAAATGACGACTGATCTGCTCTTTTATATTCAACAGGCTGGAGAACAGGAATAAAATCCTCCGCATGATCCGCTGTCTTCTTCTTACGAATGAACTTCTTTCGAATCGACGTACACCCCGTGAGGCTCCCCCCTGTGATAACTAAAACCAAACCAACCAAAAAAAACTTTCGCACCTTTTGAAGATCATTTTTTCCCATGAACCATCTCCTCAAATTGTTCTTCATTGATGATTTTGATTCCCAGATCTCTCGCCTTATCCAACTTTGATCCTGCCCCTTCTCCCGCCACAACAAAATCCGTCTTTTTGGTAACCGCAACGCCCACCTCAGCGCCCAAATCCTTAACAAGTTGACCTGCCTCCCCGCGTGTCCACCGTACAAGTTCGCCGGTAAAAACGAAAACCTTCCCGAAAAGCAGTCCAGCGGCCACAGCCTCTGGCTCCTTCATATTCATACCACAGGCGCTCAACTTTACCAAAATATCCCTGGTTTCCTTTTGAGAGAAAAAATGAAGAACCGCCGCTGAACTCACTTCTCCGATCTCAGCCACCGACATCATCTCATCCGCTCCAGCACGCGAGAGCGTTTCCATATCCGAAAAACGCCTCGCCAAAAGCAGGGACGCCTTTTCACCAATATTTAAGATCCCCAACCCAAAGATTAGTCGCGACAAAGGCCGTGCCTTACTCGTTTCAATAGCACCCAACAACTTTTCAGCCTTTTTATCTGCGAAAAAAGAGAGCCCCAGAAAATCTTCCTTCGTAAGAGTATAAATATCAGCGACCGAACTGACCAGCCCTTTCTCAACAAGTGCCTCCACGACTGATTCCCCCATGCCCTCAATATCCATGGCCCCACGGGAAGCGAAATGCAAAAGTCGCCGCGCAAGCTGCCTCGGGCAAGCAGGATTAATACATCGATAAGCAACCATTTCAGGGTCCTCATCAATAAAATCATCCCGACATGAAGAACAATTAGCCGGAAGCTTAGAGACCTCTGCCCTTTCATCAGCCTGCGAAATCACTTTAACGATTTTGGGAATAACATCGCCTGCCCGCTCGAGAAGCACACGATCCCCTTTTGAGATCCCCAGACGTTCAATCTCATCGAAATTGTGAAGCGTTGCCCGTGAAATCGTAACCCCCCCACAAGCCACAGGCTCAAGCTCTGCCACAGGCGTCAGCACTCCTGTACGCCCCACCTGAACAACAATATCTTTGACCGTTGTTGTCGCCTGATAGGCTTGGAATTTAAACGCAACAGCCCAGCGCGGACTCTTCATCGTCTCACCCAGCGTGCGCTGAGCCTCAAACCTATTGACCTTAACCACAACCCCGTCCACATCATAAGATAACCCTTGACGCTGCCGTTCTAAATCACGACAAACATCGATCACCTCATCGACGGAGACGCAGCTTCTGTTCAAAGGATTAATCGCAATACCAAACTGATCCGCCATGGCTAAAAACTCTGCATGCGTCTTGATGGCGCCTCCTCCCTCGATACGAGAGAAAGAATGTGCAAAGAATCGTAGTTTTCTCCTCGATGACTCAGCCGGATCAAGAAGTTTCAAAGAACCACTCGCCGCATTGCGCGGATTAACAAAAAGATCTTCGCCCCTGGCCTTACGCTCATCATTCACCTTGGCAAACGCCATTTTATCCATGTAGACCTCACCGCGAACTTCGATCAAGCGCGGAACAACTCCCCCCTTTGATCGTAACTCAAGCGGAACAGAGCGAATGGCACGAATATTATGCGTCACGTCTTCCCCAACCTCGCCATCGCCGCGTGTCGCGCCAAGGGTCAACAATCCATTCTCATAAAGAAGGGACGCACTCACCCCGTCAATCTTTGGCTCAACTGAGAAATCGACCTTGTCCGTACCCAACCCTTTAAAAACGCGGACAAACCACGCCTTTAATTCATCAAAAGAATACGTATTATCAAGGGACAACATTTTAACTGAATGATGGATTGTCTTAAGACCTGAGGCAACCTTAGCACCAACCCGAAGCGTCGGAGAAGAAGACATCTTAAGATCAGGAAATTCAGCTTCCAGCAAAGAAAGGCGTTTGAAAAGCTCATCATATTCCTGGTCCGCAATAACAGGCTGATCAAGAACATAATATTTATAATTATGTTCCTCGATCTGCTGCGATAACGTTAAGATTTCCTGCTTGGCTAATTTCTTTTCCATAATCCTAAATATTAATGCGTGATCTCAAAATCTTTGAAATCTCCGCGTGCCACGGTACGAACGACCTTCTTATCCCTCACAGAGAAATACGATTCCAATTTCCTAACAAAATCATCAAGCACAACTTCTTGCCCTTCCGCAACCATCTGGACGCTGCCATCAGGAAGATTCTTAACCCATCCGACAATACCCAACTCATCGGCAAAATCCCGAGCCGT
>JADGCU010000012.1:35136-45309 GCA_015228785.1 Candidatus Omnitrophota bacterium | reverse complement strand
GGCCAATCATGGTTGCCTCGCTGCCAAAGACCAAAGAACACCTGCTTCTCTGAAAAAGTTTTACAACTGCTGTGATCGCCTCCTCACACTCCTTTTCAGCAACATGAGAATCTAAATTCACAACCACATGAGGAGCGTCTTCGTTAATCCCCCCAGGATAAATCCATACACTCGAAATCGCCCGACCCTTCTTCAATGTCCTGCCCCGCGAATGCCAGCAGGCTAACAGTCCGGGATATTCATATTTCAACCGAGACCTCAAAATCAATCGCCCCTTTTGAGCAGAAAACTGTAAACTTTGATAAAAAGAACTCCATAAATCGATTTCAAACAACAACGCCGCATAAAACGATATCTTTCTATCAGGCACAGAAGCCATGCCTACAAGAGCGGAATCCTTCTGAACTTTTCTCAAAAGAAATTCCCTCTCCCGATTGTGCGGAGTTTTCTTGCCTCGAGCAACAGGAAAAAAATAATGAAACAAAGAATTCTCAGGCACATGGTCCAGGGGAAGTCGCCGTTCCATGCTGGTCATCCCTAATGACGGAGAGTCCTCAGGGCTGCGCCATGTCTCAAATGGATAAGCCGATCGAAACGGGTAATACTTCTTACAAAGATCGTAGGCGTTCTGGGTTGAAGGGAGCACAATCGCATCCCGAACAAAACAACTTAACATCCTATCTTTGGAAAGATCTTCGACTATTTTCTTGCGCGCCGTCAGAAGAGCCGATAAATCTGCTGCCTTCACAAAGAAAGTCGCATCCATATCAGACAACAAAGGATCTTGCGGCCCAAAAGCAGCACTATGGCGAATATACGATCTTTCAATGCTCTTATTGCGACGAGTGAAGGCCAGAAGAACCTTCTTGGCGAATATCCAGGATGCTTTATTGAGGATCATGAGGATTCTTCTGATTAAAATAAGATGCTCCACCGCGAAAGGCAAAAGACAGAACTTCCATAAAAAAATGCTGTTCCATCTTTTTAAAAAGACGCCTCGCCTCCTGTGTTGTGCCTAAGGCCTTCTGGAATGCCTGCATGCTCCGGTAATAATCCAGAAATGACGGAGGAATATTCTCATGAACAGGAAATCCTGCCTTAAGGCTGCTCTTCTTCTCTTTGGCAAAAAATTCCGGATGAAGCCTGTCCAAAACAACGGCCATCTGCCCCACATTAAATTGTCTCTTGTAGAAAGACCCCAGACTCATGGGATGCCTATGAAAAACATTAATAGTCTTATCGAAAAGGATTTTCAATCCATGCTTCTTACACAACCGATATCCCAGCTCAATGTCCTCAAAACACGCTTTCGTAAAAAGCGGAGAGAAGAACTCAGCGGTTTTGAGAAGATACCTCCGCTTAAGCGAAATATTCGACGTGTAAAAATACTGATAACCCACGATCTGCTGATCCTGGAGTCCCGAAAGCGAAAACTGCTGCCCTCCGTTCTCAGTCACATAATGCATAAGCGCATTCACCGCCATCCCCTCAGGCCAGCTGATATTACCAAGGACAGCCATATTATCCTGTAAATAACGCGCATGCGCCTTCATATGTTTCTCTAGAAAATCCGCCGCCGGTATAATATCGTCACCTGCAAACAAAAGGATATCGTTAGTGACCTGTCGAATGGCTAAATTACGAGCTGCAGCAGGACCGGCATGCTCCTGCCTTAAAATCCTTATGTTGAAATCATACTCTTCCAGCTTCATTTTACCCGCTATAGGTTCGGCGGACCCATCATCAACAATCACAACCTCAAAATCTCTAGCTGAGAACGTTTGCTTCTTGTAACCCGCCAAACACTCTATAAGAACTTCCTGCCTGTTGTAAGAAGGGATAATAATAGATATAGTTTTATACTCAACCACGTTTCTTTTCCTTTCCCGAACTTATTCTGCTCTATTCCACATTCTTTGTGCGAAGGACCGCCTTTACTTGCGCAGACTCCCATTGCCGGTGGCATGCAATCGGCCTTCTCTGGCCATTTGATATAAAGAGATGGGGAGCTCTAAAATCTTCTTCGCAATTTCTATCCTTTGCTCCGAAAGACCTATTTTCTCTGCCTTGTCTATTAATAATGCCGTAAGCGCATGGTCCGCAAATCGTTCATCATACCCAAGATTTCTAAAGTGTTGGTCTTTCTTAAGCAAAAGATTTACTTCACGCAAAGTTGGAACATCAAAACCTATCCTATCAAAAACAATTTTTATGTCCTGCTCTAAGTTCTCTTGGGTGCCCACAAAATCATACCTCTTCAAATTCATCAAAGCCGATTGATAGCGCAAAACAACAGGGAGACCCTTTTCTACCTTGCCACAAAAGAAACTAATCGTCACATTGCCGTATGCCTCACATAAAAGTTTAAAATCATCATTGCTCAACTTATTAATATCATCGTATATGACTCCCGAACGTGGAAATGGCTTCCCTTTTAAGAACCGATAAAAATGACTGACCAGCATATCAACAGGATCGCGAAGAAACGTAAAACTAAAAACATCCCGCCCCAGCAAGACATCCTGAGCCTCAGGAAACCGGCTATGATCAGCGATCACGAACATATCTTTCAATTCAATATCCTTAACCGTTCTTTCACACAAAACGCCCTCATACCCGGGAATAAAGACATGCTTAACCATCTGAGGAAACTTCTTTTTAACATTAAAATAAAGCATCATTCGAATGAGCGTCCCAGCTGTTCTAGGAACATGAGTAAAGATAATTCTTCGAGAAGGAATATGGACAACATCTCCACGACCTTTATCGGATGCTAAACCCATGGAGCTTTTCTTTTTCTCCTGGTTTAAAGGCGGAACCTCTCTAACAAGTTTCTGACGAAGCAATCCAACAGCACGCGCAATGTCATCCAATGTCTTAAGGGCCCCCAAATAATCCGTGCCAAGCTGTTTCCGAAGCCAATCCAATGATGCCGGCGAGAAGCGAAGAAAATCCTCTTCGCAGGTAACCGCCCCCTCATCGTCCCTTGTCAAATCCTCTTGCAAAGATACGCCAAGACGAGCATTCATCCACGCAATATCTTCCTTCCTCTCCTCAAGAATCGGACGCACAATACGCGAATGTAAATAAAACTTAGAACCTTTAAGATCATAAAGACTTTTCTGCAAAAGCATCTGTTCCCTGTCCATCCGCGGCTCTGATCCATCCCCTGTTTTAAACATATTATGCACATAAAGAAAACGAACAGCATCAAGAGAAAGCCCCTCATTCATCCGAACAGAACGTTCTGGAGGAAAAGTCATCCCAATCCTCGAACAAAAATCCAAAACAACATCGCCCTTGGGAAACAGAGATGGGTCAAATTTCAATAACTGGACATTATCCCGACCAAAAATTTTATCAAACGGTTCGAACCTGTGACGATACCGCGGAAAAAACCTTGAGATCTCTGACCATTTTGCGCCTCTAAAATTCAATTTTAACGCCTCCTGGAAATGACTCTCCGCAAAACTTTTAATAGGGCGAATATAGCCCATTGCGACAAAAGGACTGGCTCCTCTCGCTAAAAGTCCAGCACGAAGAGAAGCTAGCTCATATTGATTAAAAGTCGATATCTCCTTGGCAGATAAAATAGCGACCTTCCCTTTGGCCAAAGCCATTTGCTCATCAAGACGTCTCCCAAAACCAGCTTTCATCATCGCTTGCTCGAAAGATGTGGCTCCTTTTTTCTTCAAACGCCCTACTCTTTCAAGAGATCCAAAAAGGCTAACGACAGCATCCTTTGAATTGCTATAACCCAAATCTAAATAATAAAAACGCGCATCAAATGGCTTCCTATAAAGAGACTGCTGAATACTACTGCTTCCGGTCTTATCCATCCCAAAATGGATAATAACTTTCACCTTTTCCATGCGCCCCTTCGGGGTCGCATTATCCCGAGAAACAACAGACCCTGGCTTCGGGTTCAAAAATAAGCTACTTTCCTCTTTCGCCTTATTTAAAGACGTCATCTCCCGATCAAGATTCCCACAAATTTCGCCCTCAGCATGCGCAATGCCCTCCGAAATCTTAAGCGTGCCCTGACACTCCGAATCAAGCTCTTCCCGACATAGAAGCGGAAGGCCTTTTTCTTTGCGCTTTCCGTCAATAAGTTTTAAAAAATATCCGCTGCCATGTTCAGGGAGGATCCGTTGAGGATGAACAAGTTCCCAGTCTTCAGCATCATAGCTAAAAAACCGAAGAAAATCCTGCATCCCTTCTTTAAAACAGGCAATATCCGAAGCCCTGAACCAATGACGCCAATTCCCAAAAGTTTTTGTCCTGCTCACCCTTCGTACTAACTTAGCATCTTCGGGATCCGCTGCCACTTCCATTCCGAGATACTGATTCAAAGCCGCATCCTCCCCAGAGACCATATCTTCATACCTGTATATAAAAGGATTTTTGGCTTTTACAACTGAAATGACCGCATCTTTGATCACCTTAGTCTTTCTATTGCCTATGAAAATCTCCTTACATAAAGCCGAAACACTCATATTCTGATCACCCTGCTCAAGCCCTTTCAAAAGATGATAAATTTTATAAATCTTGTCTTTATCTTGGTAATGAAGCTCTGGCGAACTCCAAAGAACCTGAGAAATAATGGCATCCCTAGGATCTCTGACAATAAAGATATGCTTGTTGTGTCTTTTGAAAACTTCTCCCAAAACGTCTAAGTTACCTGGGCTAAAAAGAATCTTGGTCAAGACCGCCTGATCAGGGGATACCTTCTCAATATCTCCCAACGGATCTTTAGGCTCAAAAAGAAAGAGTGTTCCCGGAGGCATACAAGGCCTAATCTTATAAAAGAGGGCAGTAGTCCCCGTCTTATACTCACCGACGATCAGTATCCTTAAAGCTTTCGTAATCATAATATCCTCAAATATCGGCCTTAAAAGATCCCTAACGCTACAAATAATATCGCTGAGCTGATTGTAGAAATCTTCATTGCTAACGATTATCGTTCCATCAAAATCTTCACATTCTTTAACAAAACCTGAAACTGTTTTCTCCCCCTCAGCATTCCCTCTATGAACAAAGACCTGCCCTAAGATCGAGCAAAGAATTCCAAATTCGTATAAAAATTTCTTTTATTCCATTAAAGCACCTGAAAAAACGATATTCCCATCTTATGAATGCCGTTATGCATGATCAGTTCCCTAGACAGGATTCATCGTTATTCAAAATAA
The DNA here is from genome assembly GCA_015228785.1 of Candidatus Omnitrophota bacterium. Lineage (GTDB taxonomy): Bacteria > Omnitrophota > Gorgyraeia > Zapsychrales > Fredricksoniimonadaceae > JAAYZZ01. The sequence continues at coordinate 40,120 of JADGCU010000012.1, read as the reverse complement.
TCTTATTCATATTTAAAAAAGTTTCATAGAAACTCTTTTTATTCCCCTCGCAATCAATAATGCCATTTTCCTGTACTCTTTGATATGCGTATATAGATGTTATTAAAACAGGATCTCCATCATTATGAATGGAAAGAGTGTACCCGTTATCCATGAACAGCTCTTCTCTGATAACAACCCAATCCGTAGTAATATCCTCAGAGCAAAGCATCTTTTTCTGATAAATTTCCTTCTTTTCTCTATCCAAAAGAACAATAGAAAGATCCTTTAAATAACCGGGTTGCTTAAGCGGTCGCACCTTCATTTCGAACTTAAAGCATTTACCTTTTTTTGGGGACTCTTCACCCGCGAGTCTAATCTCTTGCCTCAAAAAACAATTTCTAGATATCAATGCCGCTCTCCTAAGATCGCTACAAGTCCTTATTTCAACTCCCTCCGTGCTCCATGCGGGATACGCTCTTTCAAAGGACCCGTTTCGGATAACGTTAATTCTGACATCCTTGAATGTCCATAACCCATAACCTATCGTTGACTCTTTTAAGATCCTCGCTGAACCATTAAGAAATTCAGGAATTTCTTCTGCCTTTATAGTCGTATTCTTCTCAAATAACGGCGTATTATCAACAAAATTAAATTGATCTACAAAAATATGGTTATCCGTGCTTTCTCGGACTTTTGCCAAGAGATACCTCATCCGCTCTAATAATGAATCGGAGAGTTCCGCGCTTCCATCGTTCCTCGCTCCCCAAGCAGGTGAATAGTAAATGAAAGTAACGGGGGACTTCTCATTAATATCAAAGGTTTTATCATGTGAAGCATACTCATTCTCTGATATGCGCTCAGCATCAACCCTAACCTCCATACTGAGGCGCGGAAAAAGCGAAACAGATTCCTTATAAAGATAATCAACAAGAAAACTATCCCAAAATTCACAAAAGATCTTGAGCGAATAAGTCCCTAAGCTAGGAATTGGAACTTCATCAAAACTATTAAAATGCTTTTGATATATGTCTGAAACCTCTTTTAGCGTAAGTCTTCCTCTCAAATAGGCCTGATAACCAATTCCATGAGCATATTTCACCCTCTGTTCCAAAGGATGATGAGTAAACTCCAATAAGAAAAAATCCTCCCACGTAATAAACCCACCAAGAAAATTCTTATAACCCTTTGTAAGACTCCATAATTTCCTTAAATACTCTCGCCACGCCGACATGCCAGCTGGATGGAAGAAAAGATCCAGATTTCCTTTGCGTAATCGACTCGCAACCCCGTGATCGTAGGCATATCCGACTCTGAAAATAACCTGTAAATTCTTATTAAATGCCTTCTCAAGTAATTGTTCAAGAAGCTCAAAATATTCATCATAATAAACAATTGGCTCAACATCAATTTGGAATCCCGTCCATGGAATCAGAATAATGATCGTATTAAACCCAATAGTTTTTATTTCATCAAGAAGAATATCTGCCCGATCTATATTCAAGCAGCTCCAAAAATCAATCGAGCATCCATCACCAAAGAAATGAGTCGCTATAATCTTTCGTTCTGGGATCAGGAACTGCTCTGTTCCTATATTTTGACGCTTTATATCAATATTCTCTGCATCCATAGGCGTATCAACCCTAACACAACATCAACTTCTCTAACATGATTTCACTCAATGGAAAATTCATCATTAACCCAGTCATCGCCATGCGCATGCTCCTATCCTCGCGCTTGTTTAATCCTGATCTTGCGCAAAATATCCCGATACATGCCACAAGGAGCTGTTTCACAAATCTTCTGAGCTATATCAATAGGAAGCCTTAAGCTCTTCCCCCTAATTTCCAATCGGTGGCTTTCTGTAATAACTGCATTGTATGCTGAGCGTACGGCATCGCTTAACGTGATCCCCAGAAAATGACACAATGACCCTATGCCATTCTTGCCTAAAAAGAAATCTTCGTAAATCACGGGAAACACACGATCATCATCCATATATTTATTAAGCGTCTCCAAAGAACGATGCCAATCTCTAATTGCCGCAGCTGTTCTTATCTCACGCGGCCATGTTTTATCCTCTTTATTATTAGCTCTCGCTTCATAGGATGAAGCAACATCAAAGATGTTTCGTAACATAAAAACAATCTTTGCCTTTGGGAAATTAACGAATAACCCATCTAAATGCTCATACAGCTTTGGAATTTTATCACCGCGAAAGACGCCCTCTTCATACCGTTCACGACTAATAGATTTATACCAATCCGGAAGTTCTGAGAAATCAGAATAAAAAGAATCACCCTTGCGAATATCAAAGAAACGCTCCGGCTCATAAAGATCCCGCGTGAGGACCTTCCTCCCTAAATAGCCTCCATATCTTTCGCAGCCAAGAACAACAGTTGAATCCGAAAGAAGCACCTCTAATAACGCTGTTGTCCCGGAGCGCGGACAACCACAAACAAAAACATATTGTATTTCTGACATAAATATACCTCCCCCATAAAATAATGCTAGCCCCCCTATTCGTTACCCCTTTTCTAGAACTGAAAAATCCCTTCGAAGGCCTTCAGGGCCGCGTGTTTAGAATAATTCTGCTTAATAAATTTTACCCCTTCCAAGGACATTCTCACCAATTTTCGCCGGTCCGTATACAAAGATACAATCCTTCTTGAGAAATCATCTGCCCCTTGAGCAACGCTTAATGCTGTGGTCTTGATCCCCTCTGCCCCAACCTTTGTTGTCACAACCGGGGTACCGTTATACATGGCTTCCAGAATCTTCCCTTTGATACCGGCCCCAAACCGAAGCGGAACAATAAGAAGCCTTGTTTTCCTGAAATATCCCTGAAGATCTTCATCCGATACCCATCCAATAACATGAACATTCTCAGACGCATATTGCTTAAGCCACTCTGGGGTATTAGAGCCAATAACGTAAAGCCGCACGCCAGGCAATTTCTTCAAAACCTTCGGAAAAACCTCATCCAGAAACCATTTGATCCCATCCGGATTAGGAGGATGATTGAAACTGCCAACAAATAAAAGATCGTAACGCTCTTTAAAATGATACACCTGCTTGTCTGTGCCATCAAAAATATAGAGGGGAAGCTTTTTCCTCTTACACAGCTTAACCTTCCCCTCCAACTCTCGGATCTCAGCATCTGAAGGATAAAAAGCCACGTCTGCCTTATTACACAGACTAATTTCCAACTGACGGCTTTTTTCTGCATCTTCTAGAGCCTTTGGGTCCTTCGTCGCCTCAAATTGACGCATCAACCGCAAATAGTGAAGATCATGCCCGAAATAAAGAATCTTAGCCTTCGTATTACGTCTAATATCATCAATGTATTTTTCAGTAATATGGGGCCTAGAAAGAAAAAAGAAATCTATATACTGGGAATTTCTCAAGATCCAATTCTTTATATTCTCCTGATACCAACTACCATACAAGACCTCTATGCCCATCTGCTGAAGAATAGCCGTATACGGCTGCTGGCACGCAAAATTATCTCCAATAAACTTGACATTCATCCCCATATCCTTAAAAAACTTCAAATACTGAAACATGCATTTAGAGCCGGCATCCTGATCAAACGTAGGCACATAATGGTCAATAACAACGATTGTCTTCTTTTTAAGGCTTCTGTCGCGTGATAAAAATATTTTCTCCCCGTTAACAACATGATCTTTGCTCAGCACCTTCGCCCATTTCTTAAGAAACTTAGCCCTATTAATGACCTGATACTTCTTCACACCTGAAGATTCATCTGTTCCAGAAGAAACCCCTTCGTAATGCACCACCTCTGCCTGCGACTGATAAATAACCTTATATCCCCGCTTTCTGACCTCAAAAGCAAGATCTGTATCTTCGAAATATGCTGGAGAGTAACGAGTATCGAACCCGCCAATTGTTTTCCACAGCGATCGACGCACCATAAGACACGCCCCAGAAACATAATCAACCTCTTTAACATAATTATACTCAGGCGAAGAAGAATCCTTACCCCTGCCATAATTCCAACCCGTGGCATCCTTAAAAATAATACACCCCGCCTCCTGAAGCCATCCATCAGGGAAAAAAAGCCTTGCTCCCACGATCCCCACCTTAGGATCTGCATTCGCAATTCTGACCATATGATTCAACCAGTCTTTACGGGGCGTTGTATCATTATTCAAAAATACCAGATACTCCCCTCTAGCAAGGCCTGCGGCCCTATTGCAACTACGTAAGAATCCAAGATTTTTTCTATTCCTGACAACCCTGAGATTCTTTGTAAACTTGTGGATATTCTTTATTGCGCCTGTCGATGCGTCATCACAAAGGATCACTTCATATTCAAGGCCTGCTATAGTATTAGCAACAGTCTTTAAGCAAAGATAAGTCTGAAGAAATTGATTATAAACAGGAATGACGATAGAAACGATCGGCTTGGTCGTTTTGGGAAAGGTGATTCTCTTGTGCCCTTTGGCGCATCCTATAGAACCCGGCTTCTTGCCAAACGTCAGACCGCAATCAAGAAGGTCCGGATGAAGCCTTAATTTATTATCTTCCTCATCCCTTTTTAATAAAGAAGTACCCTCCCCAGCAGCTTTCTGCGCATTCTTTCTATACACCCGCCCCTCCTTGCGCCCATACAAAAGCCAGTGACAAATAAGGGCTTCTTTTGTCTCTATTCCCATATGCTTCAAATCAGAATTCAACACAACATATTCTTGCCAATCGAAATCTGGATAATGCTTCATCTCTTTCTGAGCCATTTTCAACCATCGAGAAAAAGAATATTCCCTTCCCTCTTTGCGTCCATTCAATAGCCAATGTCTTATCGCTTTTGCTTCCGTATTCACGCCATTTTTCTTCAAATTCGGATACAAAAGAAGATATTCCTGCCAGTCAAACCCTGGATAACGCTTGATATCCTTAAAATCAACTGCCTGTTCTTTAGGAAAAGAGTACACCCGTCCTTCTTTCCGCCCATACAAAAGCCAATGTCTTATCGCTTTTTCTT
>JADGCU010000012.1:27879-35036 GCA_015228785.1 Candidatus Omnitrophota bacterium | reverse complement strand
CAAAAGCCAATGTCTTATCGCTTTTTCTTCCGTGTTCACGCCTTCTTTCTCTAAATTCGGATACAAAAGAAGATAATTCTTCCAATCAAACCCTGGATAACGCTTGATATCCTTAAGATTAACTTCCAGTTCTTTAAGAAGAGAATACACCCGTCCTTCTTTCCGCCCATACAAAAGCCAATGTCTTATCGCTTTTTCTTCCGTGTTCACGCCTTCTTTCTCTAAACTCGGATACAAAAGAAGATAGTTCTTCCAATCAAACCCTGGATAGCGCTTAATATCTTTTAAGTTAAATTTCTGCTCTTCCATATAACCACTCCTGGAAATTATGATCTTACTCCAAATTCATTAACCTAAAAATATGTAAACGAGGCTCCCCGTGCCCTTTCAACCTCGGGTTGTGTGACATCCCACCAACCATAACCATCTTTTCTTCTCGCTAACCCAGGTAACTCCTCGCAATCTCAGTATATCTTTTGAATGCCTGGGGATCTCTGTCAAAAAGATCTAAAAGATTTGGCCGTGATTTCCTACGAACAGCATCCTCATAATCTGTATGTTTGGGCCCATGAAAATGAACTATGACCGCCGCCTCATTCTTCTCCCAATACGGTTTCCAATTATACTCCAAGGGCAACCTATCCCATTTATTTCTAAAATAATTGTTATACGCCCACTGATCCCAGGCTCTACGCTCTACAATACTTTCCCTATTCTTGACAATAAACTGCACAAAGCCTTCATAGACAGCCTCAAGATTATCAATATTCATTAAAAGCACGCCTGAATTACACTGAGAAACATTTTCTTTATCCTGCTGAGGCCCGCCGGAAAAAAACGCTGGTTTAAAATTGTCTAATGGGGGATCAGATAAAAAAAGAACATCACAATCCGTATATAGAATGAACTTGTCCTCTCGCCCTTGCTCCTTAAGAAGCCTGGGAATTTCGACCCGCAAGAGAGCCCCTCTCCCTTCATGATTGGTAATGTCCTCAAAAAATGACAGTCGATGAGAATGGATCGTCACGCCCTGCTCTTGAAGCCAATTAGTGCGTTGATCAAAGGTTCCCTCATAAACCAAATGCGGCTCCAAGGTCGTGTTCTTCTTGGCAGAAAGCAAACTCACCTGTACGAGCTGAAAGAAATCATCTTTCGCAAGACTGGCTTCATTTGTACAAAAGAACCATTTCATTTGTGCATCTTTCCTATCTAGAAATTATCTTAATCCTGCGAATTCTTTACTATGTCCCCTTTTCAGCAAGAAATCCCTTATAGAACCGAAGAATTTCAGTATCTTCAATTCTCTTTTGGTCATTAATACGGTTAAAATGATCAAAATCTTTCTTGCCCCCCGTAGAAGACTTTCCCCTATTATATTTTACCAACCACTCCTGCTTCGACTTTGTGAAATAGTGATTAATTCGGATAATATTTATCTTTTCAATGCGCGCCATGGCCTTTTCCACAACCGCAAACTCTTCATCAACGTTATGCATCACTACCTGACCCGAGGATGCCGGCCGAGGGCTAAAGAAATGTGGATTAACAGGAGGCACAAGAACTCTATCCGGACGGATGATAGATTTCACATGAGGGGTTTCCCCTTTGCCAAAACACCTGAATTGAAATCTTATTGGCGCTGGAATTGGCTCATATATTTCCTTACCATCAGAACCAAAAATGACCCAAAAAACACATAACGAGGAAATCTCAGGCCTATCATAGGCTTCCAAGGTCGCACTCAAATTATCATTCTTCACGGGAAATAAATACTCATCAATATCAATAGCCGCTAACCATTTAGTATTGGCTTTCGTTAATACACAATCAGCATATGCCTGCATTTGTCCGGGGTGAATCGGCCAGTCGTAAATATCAATGACGCCTTTAAAAGGCTGAAGCACTTCCCTGTAATTGTCAGAACTATTATTATTGTATAGATAAAAATGCTCAACCCCGACTTTCAAATGAAATTCTATCCAATCCTTAAGATAAAGCGCCTCATTCTTAAAGATCGCAACCACTGCGAGATTAAAGTAATTTGTCACGCGCTTCTTATCCCTTCATCTTTCAGCCAAAAGAACCCGCCTCATTAAATTCATGAAATATTTAATTTGACCTTTTCTACCGTGTCAACAACTCCCAGGATACTTCTTACCCTGGCATCAAAAGAATGTTCAGACATGATTTTCCGAGCTAATGTCAAACGCCTTTGCCGATCCTTGCGAGACTCTTTCTGTAAACGTGAAACGGCATCCTTCAAGTCTTCCGGTGTCTCATAGGTCATAATCAAATCGCCAAAGATTTTCCTAAGACCATCAATATTGTCCGTCACAATCCGTGCGCCACAAGCAGCCGCATCAAATAGCCTATTAGAAATAAACCCCTTCTTCCTCATATCCTGCCAATGGTCATTCAGGACCACTCCCGCTGAAACATAATAACCAGCAAGATCGGAGTTAGAGATCCCTTCCCCTTTTAAATTCTCAGAAGGGATAAACGACTTCCACCTTGTGCCGAATACAGACAACGGGAGCCCAACCTGCAAAGCATCTTGAACGATTTGACGGAAAATAAGGCGAGAGTTGCCAACAAAAAGCACTTCGTGCTTCTCTTGGACTTTAACATCAGGATGGAACACCTCAGGATCTGTACATTGCAAAAGAAGACTAACCTGCACCTTTGATCTCGCTGAGAGCTCTTGCGCATGTTTTAAGGATGCCACGAAAACATGATCGTACTGTCGATATTCATCATCCGTACATAAATCCGGATGAGACACATTCCACATAATGTTGATCTGGTGGGATTTTGTTTTATAGACTGAAAGGCCCCGAAGAACCATGACCACATCGTCTCCCAGAGAATCCGATCTCTCCCACTGGTCCATGCAGTCAATACGTACCGCGTGTCCTAAGCGGGTCAGGGCCCGCTTAATGCCCATGGCAAAATGATAATCTCCCCACTCTTCACGAACAGAATCTTCCGGAACACTTATTTTAATAGAAAATCGACGCTGATTGCGGGTAAGCCCTTCTAGACGCTTAAAAACACATCGGGCCCGATGAGCATACGTATGGGCATCTGCTACTTTCTGTTTTAATTGAGTAACTAGCGAAAGACGGGCGTGCTCATGAGTAAGATAGTACATCAATAAATCATGCAATTCCTTCTGTGTATTATAAACAGGCAACTTCCCATCAAAGATCGAATAGGATCCTTTCTTCCCATTAGTAATCACCAATGCCCCTGCTGCCAATGCATCAAAAACCCTGCTGTTGACAGAGCCCCATTGTATCGTTGCTGAATTGGCATCATCAACGACAATGCGCGTACTGGCATAAACATCCCGCATCTGAGAGTAGGGTAGTCCTCCTCGACTGTATCTCGCAAGCAATCGATGCTTTTCCCAGCCATATCCAAAAAGAGAAAACCTGAAAGGAATCTTTGTGGGATCAAGCATTTTTGCGATATCTCGCAGTTCCCCCCAAAGACTGCCGGTAAAACAATAATCAGACTTCAAGTCCTTGACGAGTTGCCCGGCACTAAAATGAGAAAAGTTAGTGGCTATCGGAACAACCTCGACAGGACGAGCAAGCCGAGTTGAAAGAAAGTTCGCAGCAATTTCAGAAGATGCCCAATAATCATGGTAATCGCCAGCCCAGGGATATCCAGCCCAGCGATCAACCCAATTCCTGGCCCAAGCTACAATATATAACTGCGGAGATCGATTCATTAGACGACGCAAGTCATAATCATCTCGCATGACAATCAGAACATCTAATCCATTAACGTCATACCATTTCTCTCCGGCTCTTTTCTCTAAGAATATAATTTTACACGAACTTAAGCGCTGCAGTTCTTTAGCAAGTTCCATGGCAGTAAAATAATCACCGGCCGCTGCATTATCTCGCGCATCTGTAACCGCAAACCCGATCTTGGGAACAAGGGATGTCCAATATCCTGGCAAGCGAAAAAGATCTTCTGCCATACGTCTGCGCAACCAATAACCCAACTTCTTATCTGCAATCGGCCAATTTTTGTCAACATGTACCTTGGCGTCTTTGCGAGTATGCTCTTTGTGGTGAACAAGCGCGCTGTCATTAGCACAAACTATTTTCTTTCTTAAGACCGCCTGAAAACGCAAACACAAATCAATATCTTCGTAACCATAAAAATAAGCAGAATCAAATCCTCTCAGCTTAATGAAATCAGATCGGCGACATGCAAGAAAAGCCCCTGTTGCTGTCGGCACTTCGATCATGGTATTCAACGCAGCATGAAATTGCGACGTAGGACGCGCTTCAAATGGCATACAAACACGTTCCCGCGCATCGGACCGATAATAAACTCCAATATGCTGGATGGCTTCCTGTGCAGCATCCTTAGTCTCATGAGTCTTCTCTAATAATTTTACCCCAACACCCCCAATGTCCGAGTCCCCGAAAATCGAAACTATTCTTGGAATAACATCCTGGCAAAATTCTATGTCATTATTAGAAAAGATAAGAATCTCTGCCTTAGTATGACGAGCTGCCCAATTATTAGAGTCTGAGAACGAATAATTTTTACCGCGAGCTAGAAATTTAACAGATCGAGAAGATCCATACTTTCTGACAACTTCACGACTCTTATCCTGGCTGTTGTGATCAACAATGAGCACTTCAACATTCCGATATGTATTATGCTTTGAAAAAGTCCTCAAGAATTCTTTTAAAACATCGGCCCCGTTCAAATTAAGCACAATAATAGCAACGCGAGGAGAGCCCTTGCTTTTCTTGTGCGTACTTGATACCCCAAGCCCGGAAGAACCAAAGTATATGCTGGATTGACCATTGGGCATCGCTCGCATGGCATCTGGGATCGGCTTAACCATGGTCACAGCGTTAAGAATCTTTTGTGGTGTAATTCGTGCACGCACTTCAAATGCCACAGGAATGTCATTATCTAAACTTTGCGGCAATTCAAACAAGAATCCCGCATAAAGATGCGCCCCGTATTCTTTCCTTACGTCAAGGCGCTCATGGGAAGTCTGCGTTGAGGCGAATAACTCCCCATCCATATATAAATCAAGATAAATAGGTTTTCGTTTTTTCTTTAAATCGATCGCCCAACCTTTTAAAATGGTCTTTGAAACAGTCTCAACAATCCCGATTATTCGCTGCTGACCCGAAAATATTGCTGAAGCCTGAGACATCTTTACGCGACGATCCTCTCCGGCTCCTTTCACATAATTGATATAAACCCGCCCTTCTTTTCGCCCATGTAAAAGCCAATGACTGATTGCCGCTTCTTTTGTATCAACCCCACGCCCCTTCAGATCTAAATTCAGATCAAGATATGTCTTCCAATCAAAACCCGGATACTTCTTCATCTCCTTCGAAGAAACTTTCAACCCCTTAGAAAGAGAATATATCCGCCCTTCTTGACGCCCAAATAATAACCAATGTCGAATGGCCGTTTCTTCCGTGTCTATCCCGTTCTTTCTCAAGTCAGAATATAAACCAACATATGTCTTCCAGTCAAAATCCGGATACAACTTAATACCTTGAGATTCTTTCTTTAGCACCTTGGATCGTGAATATACCCGGCCTTCTCGACAACCAAACATCAACCAATGCCTGATAGCCTTTTCCTTCGTATTAACATCATTTTTCTCCAAATCAGGGTACAGCCCAACATACTCCCGCCAATCAAACTTCGGGTAACGCCTGATTTCTCTTAAATCAACCTTCTCATCACTCATATAATGCTTCTTAAATACATTAACCAACGGTTGTTTTGTTTAATGGTAACTTTTCTTGAACAAGTTTTTGGCGAAGAAGATCCATGGCCACTCCTACCTCCTCTGGGGTCTTCAGCCCCCCATAATAATTCGGTCCGATCTGTTTACGAAGCCAATCTAAAGATTGGGACGTAAACCGAAAAAGATCCTCAACGCAGGCCACGGCCCCCTCATCATCCTTTGTCAGATCTTCCTGAAGAGATGCGCCCAAACGGGCCTCCATACGCGCAATGTCTTCTTTCCGTTCTTCAAGAATCTGGCGAATAATGCTCGAATGGAACCGAAACCGGACTCCCTTGAGATCAGCAAGACGATCCTTCAAAAGATCTATTTCCCTTCCCGCCTGGGACTTCGGCGGCAACCAGGAACCACATGCCCTATACGCAAACAGAAAACGAACAGCATCCAGAGAAAGCCCCTCATTTATCCACTTAGAACGCTCAGGTAAAAAATTCATCCCAATCCTTACGCAAAAATCAAGAACCACATCTCCCTGAGGGAATAAAGAAGGATCAAACCTTACCCACTGAACATTCTCCCGGCTGAAAACCTTGTCCAGAACTTCATATCGCTTTGTATAAAAGGGAAGCCCTCTTCGTATCCATGACCATTCCACACCGCGCGCACTTTTGGCTTCCTGTTGAAATGTGCTTTCTATGAATGCTTTAGGAGGACGAACATAACCGATAGCGATCAATGGGCCAGCACCCCTCGCTAAAAGAGCAGAATAAAGAGCGGAGAGCTCCTGTTCATTGAACCACGCTATCGATTCAGCAGATAAAATAGCCGTTTTCCCATGAGCTAGGGCCATTTGCTGATCAAGGCAATCTCGCTTCCTAGCTCGCATCATCTCAATATCAGAAGATATAACTCCCCGCCTTTCCAAGAGATTTATTTTCGCAAGATTCTGACTAAAAAGAATGTCCATCGCGTCACTGGCATTCGCCTCACCAAAATCAAGGTAAAGAAATCGATCGTCAGTTAAATGCCCGTAAAGGGAATATTGTATGCTAGTGCTTCCGGTCTTAGGCATTCCGAAATGAACAATGGTCTTCATATTCTAAACTCTATTCCCTTGTTTAACCAAAGCCCTTACAGACTATTAAGCCTTGCCTGGAACATCCTCTGATGCAGGCTTAAAGATAATCCGCGTGACAACTTCCTCACGACCATCTTTCTGTATCTTGACCTGCCTGGAGATAAATCGGCCAAAGAACGGGATATTCACCACTCCTTCAGGCGTTTCCTGAAGCTGCCAGGAAATCTGTTCAAAAACTTTTCGTAAGAGTAAGAAATCTCTTTGGTCATGAAGATTTACTAAGCGTGGTTCGATCTGTTTCGCGCGTTCGACATATTCCCTGATATTCATATG
>JADGCU010000012.1:0-27779 GCA_015228785.1 Candidatus Omnitrophota bacterium | reverse complement strand
CCCTATTAACTTTTCTCTGCGCTTCCTCAAAAGATTTGCACATATAATGATTAATCCGAAACTTCCCAATAGAAACCTCTTGAGACATCCCTCCATTAAGATTCTCAAAATCAGGAACAATTTCTCTGCCAGTCTCTGTCACAGCAAGTCGCCCATTCCTATACACAAACGAATGCGGATTCAAAGCCGGACTCAAAACTTCGCTCAATTGAACAATAGATTTAACATGACGATTCGTTTTCCACCCTAGCTGAGCCCTTCTTATGAAATTCTCGACTACAAGCCCCTCTGGTTTATGTCTATGCCCCGAACTCCCGAAACAAACCCAATTCACACAAACGCCAGGACACTTTTCGTACTCCCTCAACATCACGCGTAAATCACCGCTTTGCGAACAAAACAAAAACTCATCCGCATCAATAAACGCAACCCAACGAGATTGATCCTTAAAATTCTTAATACAATCTACATACGCCGAAATCTGCCCCGGATGTTCAGGCCAATATTGATACGACACGATCTTTTCACGGATATAAGGCGCTAAAACATCTTTCAAATCATCCGAGCTACCATTGTCATAAATAAAGAACTTCTCAACTCCAACAATCCTATGGAATTCGATCCATTCTTTTATATACTGCGCCTCATCCTTAATAATAGCGCACACGGAAAGATAACACGGATGATCTGAAACTTTTCCGTCCCCTTGCTCAAACATGCCCATCCTTTTTACTTCTCCCAACCCAGAAAAAAGTATTCATCTCCATTTTGACCTCATCTACCCTAACGATCCATTCGAACACTTTACAAAAGAACAGAATCCCCTAATCGTGCCCCTGATCTAAACTCGTATTAATCTGCTGACTGCCATAACCATGCCCCTCGATATTCATAGACGCTTCTTGCTCATACAACAAATTTCCATAAATTTTATTCTCTACATCAGCCCAAAATGGATTCTGATCATAAATATTCTTAACCTCTTTAAGGGTAAAGAACTTCTGTAATGCACTCTCTGCGTCAATGTATTTATGCCCCAAGAAATCATTGCCATGCTGCTCTGAAAGATGTCTCCCCTGATTTTCCTTAATCTTCCTTATTTGAACCTGCTTCTCTTCTGAAATTAAAATGAAATCCTTCATCACCCGAATAAAATCTTCGGCCAAAGATTCAGTCCTCAGCCAATAATCTATCCCGCCCAATTTAGTCTCGGCACGTTGTTTAAGCTCATGGTCCGCCAACACCCTGCCCTTAAGAGGCGCCAACCCCTCAACGATCTTCTCTCTGTCAATGCTTTCTATGTAGCCTGACCTATAAGAATGATGCCACCAGCTTACAAGCCAAACCGGTAACCGCCGTATATTTAAGATCTTTTTCCTGTCTTTGCACAACTCGGGATAATGTAAAAAGCTCTTATGCTTATTGGGATCCGTCGTATCATGCGCAAGCAAAATATCGTTAAACTCAAGAATATCAAACATCCTCTTTGTGCTATCGCCTCCCGTTTTACCTATGTGAACCCAACAAAACTTAGATGTGATAAACATATCCTTTTCCCCTCAAGAAACCTTGATCCCAAAATTCTCGGCTGCTAATGTTAAATTACAATTGTAGTAGGGATCCCCCTCCCATAAAATGCGAGCCCATTTATACTTCATAAAAGCCGCCTCCCTATTGCTTCGTAAAATCTTCGGAGGCGTATTGTCTAACCCCCTTGATTTAGATTCGTGATGATATAACTCCGCATACGGGGTCCACACAATAAGATATCCTTTCTGTCTTATTTTCAAACAAAGATCAACATCATTGAAAGACAACGGTAATCGCCGGTCAAAACCACGAATCTCTTCAAAAACACTCTTTCTCATCATCAAACAAGCGCCTGTCACAGCGCTTAAATTCTGAACGACTTTCAATCGTCCATAATTCCCTTTGTGATTCCGCGAGAAATATTTATGCGAATGCCCCGCTATCCCACCTAAACCCACAATAATCCCGGCATGCTGGACAGTCCCGTTCGGATAATATAACTTTGCGCCAACCGCACCAACATCTGGCCTGATCGCATACTGAAGCATGTTCTCGATCCAGTCAGGGCTGATGACCTCCGTGTCATTGTTTAAAAATAAAACCACTTCCCCCCGGACCTTCTTGACCGCAAAATTGTTCAAGCTGGAATAGTTAAAAACATAATCCCCTGGAATAATCCGAACATTCTTATGCTTTCCTAATTTCTTATAAAGCTTAAATGTTTTCTCCTCAACACTACGATTCTCAAGAATTAATATTTCAATATTCTTATACGTCGTCCTCTCCAATATGGAGCCTACGCACCTGTCCAAAAGATCGGCATTATCTCTATTGGGAATAATAATCGAAACAAGCTGTTCTTTTGACAGAATGTAATTGATCTTATACCCGGAAGGAGCTTCTTGAGCTTGAACCGTTCCCCGAAGGCCCATCCTCTTTAAATGATCCCCTAAGCACCCTTCCCCTGCTTTGTAAGCATACGGCTTACTATTCTCTGTCCCTGCTGTAGAATTCGCATGCCCCCTCCAATGATAAAGGATCTTGGAAATATGAATAACTTTCTTTGCCTTCTCTGCTGCCCTCAAGATCAAATCATAATCCTGAGCGCCATCAAAACCAGAGCGAAACCAGCCCAGGGAACGACCCAACTCCCTTTTAAGTACTAAGAAATGACAAATATAGTTATAACTTCTCAACGTGTCCGGAGCAAAATCCGGTTTAAAAAAAGGATCAAATCTGGTTTTACCATCCTTTGAGATATGATCCTCATCCGAATATAATAAATCCACTCTCGGGTGCTGATTAATCGCTTGAACAACTTCAAACAAGGCATCAGGAGAAAGAACGTCATCATGATCCAAAAAAGATACAAATTCACCCGTCGATAATGAAATTGCCTCATTAGAATTTCCGGAAATCCCCATATTCTTATCAAGGAATTTGACCTTAATCCTGGCGTCCTCCCGAGAATATTTCTCAAGAATCTTCCTCACCCGTCCACCGCCACTACAGCCATCAACAATACAAAGTTCCCAACGTGAATATGTCTGCGTAATAACGCTTTCAATCATGTCAACCAGCATTTTTGTCGGTGTTTTAAAGACAGGCGTAATAATACTGATCTTAGGGGCCTTCTTAAACTCCATCTTCCTTTGGCCCCTCAATTCTTCATCCTTCGGCTCATTTTTCTTGATCCAATATCTATACCCTAAAGAATCATCGCGCAAAACCATAGGCTCATTACCTTTTGCAGAAGGAGCCCCCAGTGAAGCTTTAAAAACCACTGCCTTAGCTCCCCTCTTCACGCCCCCCTTCATTCTCAGAGCTTTCTTTGTAATGAACTGTCCCAATCCTGGAACCTTCACGATCCCCTGAGACTTCTGCCTGATCTCTGACACGATCTGCTTAAAAACTTCACGCAACAAAATATCCCCTCTGGCGCTATTAAGCTTAGCAAGCCTTGGCTCAGTCTCTTTAGCGTGCTGTACCCGTTCCTGAATATTCATTCCCGGTATCCTTCTTTTGAATTAACAACCTGTCCCCATTGGGCCATTTGCTTTATGCGCTGCCCTTACCTGCTGATACAAAACCATATCTTCTTCATAGAGCTTCATCACCTTGTCAAAAAGTCCCTTATCAAAGAAATTATTCGCCTCATGTGCCACAGGAAGAGAAATGTCTTTCGGCAGAACATCCGCCAAAACAGACTTAAGCCCGTGCCCCTCTTTATATACAACCTCAACAGACTTATTCCGTTTTGCTTCTGCAAAATCGAACGAAGGCATGGCCACATCTGGATTTAATTGACGTACAACCTCGGGCAAAAGAGTAGAAATGCTCTCTGTGTCCATAAGGATCAACTTGCTAAATCCCCCCCGTGGAATTGCCCACGCTTGAGGCCTCCAATGACCATTAACTCTCCAAATATCCGTAGTCAAAATATAACTGCAAAACTCCCTGAACGTAATAGAATCATCCGGATCCCGCCCTTTCAATTTGGAATTTTGTATAATCTGCTCAATAATTCTACAGGCATACGGCCTAAAGGACTTCCCCTCACGTAAAGGCATAACAAATTTGCTCACATAACTACTCACCAAACGACTCACAGGATGCCTTATGATAATAACTGTCGGCCTTTTAACAATGATACTTAATGTCTTAAGAAGCTCTTTAAAAGGAATGGTGAAATACAGTTGCGTATGCTCATGAATGCTTCCTTCCGCGACCGATCCAACTTGAGTCGGGTAAAACATCATAAAGAAAGCCTTCACAAACGAACAGGCGTTTTTATGTATCCAAATATAATTCAGATTTAATTCAGGATAAACAAGAAGCTGATCCAAAAGATCTATTGTCCTGCCGTAACGACCGAGATATCCCAAGTCATTCAAGATGCTCATATATTCCCAGGCATCACCCGAGAGATGCTGCCGCAATCCCTTTTCATAGTCCCCTCTCGATATCCCGTACTTCATCGAGATCTCAAAATCCCACTGACGAACCTGAAAGTTGCTATGGTCAACAGCTATTGACCGATTTTGATCTGGGATCATATAAAGAATCCTCCCGATCTTCCTGGTGATCAGTTTATCAACTTCCGGCGCGCATCATCTGCAGCACGTCCCAAGGAAATCAGCTTTTGATGTGCGTTGAGCAATAAAGTCTTCCGTAAAGTGTCATCTTGTAAAAGCCTTAAAATCGCCTCAACCCAAACATCTTCTTTCATCTCAACAATAAGACCATCCACCCCGGGACTCACAACATCAGCACACGCCGTGCCGGAAGAATAAATGCCTACAGCACCGCAACGCGTGATATCCAGAAACTTTGTATACGAACGGGCCTGATTAAAGCGCCCCTTTACCAGAGGATTTAACCCGACATGACGTTCATGTGTAGAAAGAAACGCCTGATACGCCGGCCATTGCATAGGATGAACAACGATAACGCCGGGTAACCCTTTATATAAACGTCGAACTTCTTTGTCCCCGACGATCTCAAATACGGCTCTCTGCTCACGGGACAAAACTTCCTCAACCACAGGACGTAACCACTGAATCTCGTAATGATGCGATGCGCTGCCATGATAAAAGAATCGCCGAACATCGCTGCACTGAGGGATCGGTGTCGGCAATATCAACCTAGCTCCCCAGTTAGTATATTTCTTAAAAAGATGTCCCGTAGAAACCCAGAGCTCGATCTTCTGTTCTTGTAACCAGTGTGCCCGTGAAGCAGCCAACCACCAAAGTTTAAAACGGTATCGCCAAGGGATCCCACGAAAGGTCAATGGATCTAAAAGATCATCATCCATAAAGAAAACAAGCCTTGCTAATCGAGGCCGCACCATCTCCACCAATCGCATCCAATCCAAAGGAACATAGCGAACAAAAACCACCATGGCCCCCGTAAGCGCCTCTGGTGCCGGTAAATCAGCGAACCCGCACCTAATCACTTTGTCGCCCAATACAGACGCTGCAGGATAAACAAAAAAGTCTGTCGATGGATTTGAGCGTTCCTCAACCAAATAAACAATCATTGCCCCCCCCCTACCCATTAACCGCCTTCATGCGTTTGGCCGGATACCTTTCCCCCAAAGCCACATGAGGAGGAAATATCTGTTCGATCAAGTTCAGTTCTTGTTTTGTAAAATCAAGACTCAGCGCTCTTAAGTTTTCCTCGAGATAAGAGATGTGCCTTGTTCCAGGAATCGGCACAATATCATGACCTTGGGCCAATAGCCACGCGAGCGCCAACTGTGCAGAGGTGCATTTCTTTTCTAAAGCAACAACTTCCAACTTGTTAACCAATTCAAGATTCTTATTAAAGTTTTCTCCTTGAAAACGCGGTTGGTCTCTGCGGTAATCATCCGATGGCAGATCATCGGGCTGATGAAAACGGCCAGCTAAAAACCCTCGACCTAGCGGACAATAAGCAACAAATCCAATGCCAAGCTCCCGACAGACTGAAAGCACTTCTTCCTCAGGATCACGAGACCATAAAGAATATTCTGTCTGAAGGGCTGTAATAGGATGAACTTGTTGCGCCCGACGAATCGTCGCCGCAGAGGCCTCTGAAAGCCCAAGATAGCGAACTTTCCCCTCGCGCACAAGTTGTGTCATAGCAAATACGGTTTCTTCAATCGGCGTCTGGGGATCGACCCTATGCTGATAATAAAGATCGATGGTGTCGACTTTCAACCGCCGTAAACTTGCCTCACAGGAAGATCGGACATATTCAGGTCTGCCATTGACCCCCAGAAAATGCCCCTGCTGATCCCGAACAGTCCCAAACTTTGTGGAGAGAACAACACCTTGTCTTCTTCCAAGAATAGCCCGGCCCACAAGCTCCTCATTGTATCCCTCACCATACACATCAGCTGTATCAAGAAGATTAACCCCAAGATCAAGAGCCCGGTGGATCGTAGCAATGGACCTTAAATCATCCTGCTCAAAACAACCATTAGACATCCCCGCACACCCAAGGCCAAGTGCGGAAACCCTTAACCCGCTGTGTCCCAACTGCCGTTGCTGCGTATGGGCCATGAACTACTGCTCCAGCATTTCCGTGCCTCTCACCCGCCAACTCAATAACTCATCAACGGCCCTCTCAGGCGTTGTAAATCTATTGTTTGTATGACTTACATAGGTAGGATACAAAATGAGCGCTCCAGCGACCAATTCATCCAGAAATAGCTTTCTAGTCCGCCGATCAACAGGAATCTTATCATCCGTTAATCCCCAAGAAGAATAAAAAGGCTGCCCGTAACACACCACTTTCTTTCCCCGCAATAATGCCTCAAAACCAGTTTGTGATGTGATCGTATGCACTTCATCAATTTCCATTAAAAGTCGTCCAACCGAGACATCCTTCACCACCTCATCGCAATGATGCGCGACATAATCCTCACCCGGACCTTTTTTGTGAAATCCGATCACCACATCAGGGTGAGGCTTGTAAATAATATAGGCCTGGGGATTGGCTTCACGAACCGTGTGTAATAAATCCAAATTACGACTGACATCCGGTGCCCCATAAACAAGGGACATATCTGTCTCTACCTGTCCGGGCACCAAAATCACTTTTCGATCTACGTTCTGCGGACGCCGCCAGCTCTCAGTCGAAATATTATATTTGCTCAAACCTGCCTCGACCAAACGCAGGCGTAAAGCCTTGGCCCTTTTCAACAACACCTCGTCAAATGTGTAAGTTTGTAAAATATGCTCCAAATCGGAAACTTGAGTAGGGTCATAATAAATGCCACGCGTATCAATCACCCAAGACAGCGGACGCACATGATTAACCCCCAGCCCCACGGAGCGCAGAAAACCATCTTCAACGCGAACGATCTTGGTCTTCTTCTTTCTTTCATGAGAAAAAGGGAAATCAAAAGGCTTGCCCCCCCAAACCACCATGACAGCATCGCCCTCTTTCGAAGGAAAAAAGGAATTCCATATTTTAATAAACCAAGAAGCATTCAATTTGCGCGCCAAGGGCCATGTTGTGCTCCCTGGAATAAACCGCACGACACTCCCCTGAAAAAAATCCTGAATAATTGGTTTCTTCCAATACTGAAAATTTAACGCGTCGATCTTCACCGGAAACCGCTCCCTCATCCGCCGTTGAAGCCCCATCCATTCAATCAAATTCTCAGGAGGGCACCTCTTCTTTGTTTCCGGATGAATATAACGAGGATATGCAGCCAGTGCCGCAAAAACCAAATCCTCAACCAACACAGGATGCCGACGATCAGGGGCCGGCAACTCATCCTCTGTCAATCCCCAACCAGCATAAAACGGCATGCCAAACGTACGGACTTTCTTGCCCCATAAAATTCCTTCAAACCCTATCTGAGAGGTCACCACATAAACAGCCTTGGCATGCTCAATCAAGGAAACAGGATGCGCATGCTCTCGCAATACTTTGATACGCGAATTCCGAGACAAAACAGAAAGATCAAAATGCCCTTGCCTGCGGCCCGCCAAAACAACAGGATGACTTTTTATCAATATGGTGCAATCAGGATTTTCAGCAAGCGCAGCCTGAAGCATACGCTGAAAACTATCAGCACTTGCGGAACCATAGCGAATAGAAGAATCATCTAAAATCTGATCAACAACAAGAACATAAGGATGTCCTTGATGTTTTAAAGAAGCATTAACTTCCCGCCCATAATTATATTTGGACACTCGCTCCGCGCGCCAAAGTTTCATTAGTTTTTCTGCCCGCTCTAGCTGCACATCCGAATGCGGCACCGCAATAAGCCTTTCCAGCCGCGAAGTTTTCGAGGAATCATAATAAATACCCCTATCATCCACAACGATAGATAATGGTTGCTCCTCCTGCCCAAAACCAACCGAACGCAAAAACCCATCCTCAAGAAGAATAAAAGGAATTTTATGCTTCCTGGCATAACGTCGTGCCCGCATGGAATGAGGGCTTAACCCCCAAGCCACAACCTTATCACAACCTGGCGCCGAAGACTCTTCTATAAAAACAAGAGAGTCTCCCAAGAACTCAGCCAAATCGCTAATACGAGCAATACCTCGTGAAAGAATACCTATCAAAACATGCTCCTTATTACTTAAGAAATTATTTAACGAATGAAGAATATTTTAACTACTATGATAAACAAAGTAAAATATAAATTTATATCAATATAATGATAAAAAGACATCTATTAGTCTAAACATGTATTACCTATTTAAAACTAATAAGAAGATATTTTGTAGATTTTTATATGCGATTAACAAAAAATCAATCGTGTGATTCCAAGAACTTTCCATTAACCAAAAGTTCCCACACCTGCCCTGCGCAGGCCTCAACGCTCTCTTCGCCAGTCTTTAAGAAACAAGCTGGTTTCTCTGGGGGCTCATAAGGGGACGACACGCCTGTAAACTCAGCAATAAGACCAGCCCGAGCTTTTTTGTAAAGTCCCTTGGGGTCTCGCTGTTCGCAAACACTCAAAGGAGCATCTACATGAACCTCAAGAAACCTATCGATACCGATGATCTTGCGAGCCTGCTCACGGTCCTCCCGATAGGGTGATATAAACGAAACAACGATAATGATGCCCGCTTCATTAAATAATCTCGCTACTTCAGCAACACGACGAATATTCTCGCGACGACTTTCCGGAGAGAAATTAAGATCCCTATTTAAGCCGCTGCGCAAATTATCTCCATCGAGGACGTAACACACATGTCCGGCCGCGATCAACTTCTTCTCCAGAGCAAAAGCAATCGACGACTTCCCAGAACCACTCAAACCAGTAAGCCAAACCGTAGCCGGATTCTGACGCAACAACCGCTTTCGATCCAACCCAATAACATCTCCCTCTTGGGGATGAATATTTCTATTCTTCGATTGATCCTCGGCGCTCAACAAAGTACTCGCTGCCCCACTCCCACGCTCAATGACCATCCCCGCCGCAACAGTCATGTTCGTCAGTGGATCGATCATAATGAAGCTACCGGTATAACGATTCCGAGAGTACTCATCGCAAAAAAGAGGCTTAAAAAGACTGAGCGACACCCGTCCGATATCATTCAACTGAAGAACCCCGGCTGGGCTACGACTGAGCGTCGCAGGAGCAATCACAAAATGCAACCGGGAAACCGAGGCCTTGATCGTTTGTGTTGTATGTTTGATCGCATAAACCTTGCCAGTCTGTAAAGGCACGCGATCCATCCAAACCAAAATCGCCTCCATCTCACGCGAGATTTTCGGCATGTTGCCCGCACGGACAACCATATCTCCACGCTTAATATCAATCTCATCCTCAAGCGTCAACGCAATAGATTGCGGAGCAAAAGCCATGCCCTCCTCTGCCCCCGCCACGGTAAGACCTTTGACCCGAGTCTTTCGATGAGAAGGAAGAATAAGAACATCCTCCCCGACGCGGACTACGCCTGACGCCAAACGCCCCGCATAATGTCGAACTCCATTAGGCGCCCGTAACACAGATTGGATCGGAAAACGCAAATCAATCAAATTTCGATCTCCGACAATACGGACATTCTCCAAATGCTTCAACAAAGGTATCCCCTGGAACCAGGGCATCTTATCGCTATGGCTTACAATATTATCCCCGCATAAAGCACTAACCGGAATATATTCAAGATCCGGGATGGAGAGTCTCGTCGAGAAAGACTCGAACTCTTTACGGACTTTCAGGAACGCCTCTTCCTGATACCCGACAAGATCCATTTTATTGACCGCAATCACCATGTGCCTGATTCCTAAAAGAGAGGCAATAAAAGCATGCCTTCGTGATTGGATCGTCACCCCACGACTGACATCAACCAGAACAATCGCCAGATCTGCAGTTGAGGCCCCCGTCGCCATATTACGCGTATACTGTTCATGGCCAGGAGTATCAGCAATGATGAAATTCCGTCGTGGTGTTGAAAAATAACGATACGCCACATCAATTGTGATGCCCTGCTCTCGCTCGATCTTAAGCCCATCCGTCACAAAGGAAAGGTCCATGCCCTCACGCAAAAGACGTTTGGAATCGCCACGCAAAGAAGCCAA
This sequence comes from Candidatus Omnitrophota bacterium, assembly GCA_015228785.1. GTDB lineage: Bacteria > Omnitrophota > Gorgyraeia > Zapsychrales > Fredricksoniimonadaceae > JAAYZZ01. The sequence goes on along the minus strand of JADGCU010000012.1, from coordinate 17,213 downwards.
ATGATCGTCATAAAGCCCACCTGCCTCATAGAGCAGTCGGCCGATCAAAGTGGATTTCCCGTCATCCACGCTCCCGGCTGTTGTAAAGCGAAGAATATCCGCTTCGCGAGAGAACGACACAGGGTTCTGGCTATTGTCAGGCTGATTCGTCATTTAAAAATATCCCTCTCGCTTCTTTTGTTCCATCGAGGCATCCTGATCATGATCAATCAACCGGGTAATACGTTCCGAATCGCGAACACTCATCAACTCCTCAATGATCGCAGGAATAGTAGCAGCGGTGGAACGAACAGCTCCCGTACAAGGATAACATCCCAAAGTCCTGAACCGGCACATCACCTTTTCAGGCCTTTCGCCATCCTTGAGAGGGATCGGCCCATCCATAGGGATCAACCGCCCTTCCCGTACAATCATGTCGCGCTCTTTCGCAAAATACATGGGTACAACAGGGATCTTCTCAAGATGAATATATTGCCAAATGTCCAATTCCGTCCAATTCGAAAGCGGGAATATCCGCAGACTCTCTCCCTTATTTACAAGTGTGTTATACAGTCCCCATAACTCTGGACGCTGGTTCTGTGGATCCCATTGACCAAACTCATCCCGAAAAGAAAAAACCCGCTCCTTAGCCCTTGATTTCTCCTCATCACGTCGGGCGCCACCAAAAGCCGCATCATATTTCCCTTCTTTCATGGCTCCCAGAAGGGCCTGGGTTTTAAAAATAGAGCAACACTTCACAGTTCCCAGGGCCCATGGGTTGATCCTGGTTCCCGCCACCTCAGAAGAACCATGAACACGCAACTCCGCGCCAATCGAACGCACAAAACGATCACGAAACTCATACATTTCTTTGAATTTTAACGTCGTATCCACATGCAAGAGCGGAAAAGGTAACGGAGCGGGATGGAACGCCTTCTGAGCCAGGTGAACCAGGACAGAAGAATCCTTACCGACGGAGTACAAGAGAACGGGACGCTCAACAGATGAGGCGACCTCACGGATAATGTCAATGCTTTCAGCTTCCAGAAGCCGCAATTGGCTTAACCTATAATTTTCCATGTGCCGTAAATTTTCCCATCACTTATTAATTAGATTCTCTAAAAATAAACTCCCCCTGAATAAAGATAGAAGAAATTACTCCCCGTATTATGGCAAATAAAGTAAAATATAGTTCACAAAAGTTCAAAATATTAAATACGTAAGGCTCGCCCAACAATGCACGTACTTCAAATCAATATTTATAACATTCACGTCCAAATAAAAACCGATTGCGCAGACGTTCTCGAGAATCTTCGGAAAGATTTCTCCCTCTTTCTCACCAAAAATACGTCTCCAGAGCACCAAACAATATCCATGACAACTTTACTGCGGAAACCCTCTTATGACCGGGTTCCACCGATAAATGCCGCGCTGCATGGTTCTGGCCTCATCTGCTATAAAGATCAAAACATTAATTACGTAGTTTATTCCTGCGACGGTCTTCTTGTCTACAATTTTCAAACTGAAGAAGGGGAGATCTCCTGTGAAGATCCTCTTTTCCTCTACGAAAAGACAAAACTGACGATCCTCTCCCGCGTTGGTGAACTTCTCGATAAACGCGGTCTCCATCGGATCCATGCCTTTGCTGTATCTTCCCACAACAAGGCCTTAATGTGCCTGCTCCCTATGGAAGCAGGAAAGACCACAACAACGCTCAATCTTCTCAAGTTGGATTCCACCATTAAAATCATCAGCGATGACGTCTGCCTGATGGACGGTCATGGCATGATCTATCCTTTCCTTTTAAGGATCGGTGCCAGAGATAAAGACCTCATCGAAAACATTCCCGAAGAACTCGTGACAACAGTCGATCGCCCTTATTACGGCATAAAATATTTTATCGAACCCGCATACCTCAAAGATCGCATTTCTCCTTCTATACGGCTAACACATATCATGATCGGCCAAAGGGCTTTCAGACAGGAAACAAAAATCGCGCCGCTCTCCAAAATAAAATGTTTTCTGCCCATCATTGAAAGCGGGGTCTTTGGCCTGGGCTTACCCCAACTCCTAGAGTTCTTTGTCCGTGGAGACTTCAAACTTCTTGCGAATCGATTAGGCATCATTCTAAAAAGGGTCGCCTTTTGTATCACCCTCATCGGGAAGACGAAAACTTTTTCTATGACCATCGGCCAGGATAAGAAAGCCGTGTGTGACGAGATCCTGCGTTTTCTAAACAAATAGCTCGATCGTTTTTTACTTCTGGGCAATCTCTCAATTAAAGATTATAGCGCCCCACAATACCCCAGTTTCCTTCTTATCAAAAGATGCTTTTATGAAAGACAATGGCCAAGCTGATTATCAAAATCAAAGTAATAAATTATCCTTGTCCCCACTTGTTTTATAAGAACGGGCTTAACATTCAACGTCCATTCAGCAATCTTTGCTTCATCAATATTGTAATGGCAGTCTTTAGGATTGCATTGCCATTTGTACGAAAAACTCAAGATAGCCCTCCTCGCGACACGCATGACTTCAGCGAAAGCCTCCTTCTGAAAACCTAACAAATGTTCCCAAACCTGCAGAGCCACCACAAGATCGTAATGCCTGTCCCCCATGGGCCAAGGAACCCGGGTCGCATCCCAAACATATTTCACGCTTGAAAGATATTTCCTGGAAAGGTCCATCACATCTGAACCATGCATAATAGGAAGCTCACGAGAGCCAATCTCAAGAGCAGAAGATGGATTTATCTCATTAATGATCAAAACAACCTCGCGCATATAACTCCAGCGCCCCATCCAATATTTATTCTTATTCTTTATCTCAATAAATTCTTGCCTTGTTATGCAAGTAATCGAACCCATGACCATCTCCCAAAATTAATTAGGCATATAAACAAAGAAACTTCTACTTTCTATTCTTTCCTTCTTCCTCGTTGTATTCCTGCTCTGTATTGACGCTCCAGATATTATCTTTAGAAATAATGCCTTCCAGAATATTCTGAACAGCCATGATCGCTGTCATCATAGAATGGTCCATATTGTTATAACAGTGCATCCCATTTCTCCCAATGAGAAATAGATTCTGAAACCTGGAAATATATTCTTTTATCAAATCAAATCGTTCATACGTGCCAAAATAGGCTGGGTAAGCCTTGGGAACACGTAAAACAACGCTATCCAGGACGTCCCTATCATCTATAAAACCAATCTTCACCAGTTCTTGCCGTGCCAACTCTTTCATTTGGGCGTCAGGCATATTCCATAACTCATCGCCTTCGTTACAAAAATACTCAAGACCCACCCAAACCTTATCCGGATCCTGAACCATATATGGACTCCAATTATTAAATATTTGGATCCGCCCCATCAGAACATCTCGCTCCTGAACATATATCCAATTATCCGGAATAAGATTATTAGGTGTTTTTATCTTCGTATTATTCTTGATCTTCAATTTTTGAAGCAACAGGCCCACCGTTATAAAATCACGATATCTTAAGCCTTCAGCAACTCTTCGAACCTCACCTGGAATATCTGCCTCAAGCCCGAACATTAAATCTTTAATCGGCATCGTCGATAAAAAATAATCCGCATACTCCGTCTTTATTTGTCCACTGTCCTGATCCTTAACTTTTACACAACTGATACTTCCATTATCTACTCCCAATCCCATCACCCTTTGATTCAGATAGATCTCCCCACCTTTATCCATAATCATCCTAGCAACTTCTTCCCAAAACTGGCCAGGCCCAAGCTTGGGATACATAAACTGTCCGATCAAACTTGTTTCATTGGCTTTTTGCCCAATAGATTTGTCTTTAATAAATATTGTCTTAATAGCGTGCCCCAATGCCTTACTCACAGAAAGCCCTTTAATGCGCTGCGCTCCCCAGTCAGGTTTAATACTATTACAAGGAACACCCCAAACTTTCTCGGTATAATCTTTAAAAAAGGTCAAATAAAGCTGCCGGCCAAACCTATTGATAAAAAAGTCTTCTAAATTCTTCTCCTCTTTTATAGGGAACAACTTGCCCCAGACATAGCCAGCCATAATCCTGATCAATCTGATAAATCCCAAATTCAAGACCATCTCCATACTTAAAGAAACAGGATAATCAAAGAACTTGCGCAAATAAAATATTCTGGAAACCCGCTGGCGCAGCAGAAAAATTCCATCAGTCCGTTGAGAACAAATGCCCTTCCACCACTCCATAACCCGATCTGATTTCGAGAAAAATCTATGCCCACCAATATCAATACGATTTCCTTTATAATTAACCGTCTTAGAAATGCCTCCAATATCAGAAGTCATTTCGTAAATCACTGGTTTAATATTCGTATTTCTCAATAATTCCAAGGCCGCCGTTAAGCCCGCTGGCCCAGCGCCAATAATAATTGCTTTCTTACTCATTACTTCTTCCTTTCCACATCGATCTTCCGATCATCTATCTCTTCTATCCCTTGGCATCTCACCGTAACTTCGTCCCAATAATTCTTGCAGAGATCATCCGATCAAAAAGTGATCCTTTCTGAGATCCCGCACCCAAATCAAGACGACTCACGACAACGCGATTCAAAATACGCACTCGATCCCCGCTCGAAGATGGTTGGCGATAGCCCCAAGTTTCATGAATGACATACGGCTCGCCACCTACCTCACCCAAATAAAGGGCAATATGCCCCTTAAATCTCAAAAGGGTTTGTGCGCCCAAGGCATAATCAGCAATAATAACACGCTTCTCCTCAGATGAAAGTTCCTCGGCAAAACCCTTGATCATCTGACCAACACGTCCCTGATCCCCAGAATTACGTGGCAAATGAATGCCCATGGTCGCAAAAACCATTTGCAGAAAACGTGAACAGTCTTGCTCGCCATACATATCTCCCCATCCATAAGGAGCGTTCAACATTTTAAAAGCCTGCCGATAAATATTTCGTGATGTAAACGGCAAGAACCCAAAAGACACATCCTCCCGATCTAAGAATCCTGAAATAAATGAAACCGATCCATTCGTCTGACGTTGCGCAAGAAGAACCTCGACAGAACGACCAACAGAATTCTTAAGCACAAAATAGCTTCCCATCCTAACCGTAGCGCAATACTTCGTCATTTGACGATCAAGATACATATCTGCCTTGGATTGAGTCACAAGAACAATATCCTTGCGCTCAAGAAAAGCCATAAATTCATCGCGCGTAGAAAAAGCGACCTTCGATGCCTCCACCCATCCTGATGCTATGCGATCCTTCACAAAAAACCACTGGCCGCTATAACTCTTGTGTAAAACAACCACCGGCTCACCAACCATGAGGGCGCTATTTTGAACCTCATCAAAATCAACATCCCCGGCTTGAGCATAAAGAGGCGCCTTCGTTGGCAAGAGCCGCTCATCCGCATTTGTGATCAAGAAACCAAAGCGTGTTTGCACACTACCCGCAATACGCGATAGATCAGCTTCCAGTTCCATCCTTTTATAAAATGATGCCCCTGCCTCCCGCCCACTTTCCTCAAATAACGACCGCTTCTTAAGCCCGCGAAGAATCGTGCTTAATTCATCTTTCAGTTTAACCCCATCAGAATTAATCGGGACTTCCGCAAGATTTGAAATAATCTTATCCTTGAGTAAGGTTTGATTGAACTTATCAATAGCTGTTGATCCCATAATGACCCCATCAGGATCAGGATGACGCGCGATCCAAAATCCAGGCCTTTTCATATCCCGCGTCACGCCGGGAATATCGCTATTCGCAGAGAAATACTTCAGCTCTTCCGCACACGCAAGGCTCGTCACAAAAAGAAATGCGACGCTAAAAATAAAATTAGCTATTCCACGCATAACTACTCCCCAGACTTTGCCTTTTGCCTCGTGTTAAATCTTCGAAACAAAAAAGTGCAGATCAAAATAATAGTAGAAACTAAGAATGCCCCATAAATCCAGAAAAAAACATTATCAACATCCACATGAATATTGTGTCTCCGGGGGAAAAGGATCCTTTTATTAATAAACAATTCATACAAATGCCACACAGCAAACAAACAAGCCAAAAGTGGTGGGAGCAGACCCTTCTCTGCTTTTTTACGAAGCGCTCTTAACCTCAAAGGTTCTGATATATACTTGAACACTGTTCCCGAGTATTTCTTCAGCTTCTTTTCTTCTTCTAAGAGCTTTTCTGCTTTCTTAAAATCCCCAGCAGCCTCTGCTTTCTTTCTCTCAGAATAAACTCGATCAAGTTCATTCCTATTTAAAGGATCCATTCTATTCATACCTTCTATCATGCGAACATTTTACACAATTGTCCCACCAATATCCCTAAATATGTCCCTACTATATTCCCTAAGATCGCAAGCAGCAATCCCACAGACGCAAGCCCAGGTTCATACACCGCCGCCACGACCGGCGCTGAGGCGACTCCTCCAATATTTGCCTGACTAGCCGCAGCAACCAAGAATAGTGGCGCTCGCATAACCCTGGCGCCAATCAAAAGAAAGATCATATGCACAAGAATAATTAAGAATCCTCCCCCTATCAAAAGCAAAGACGAACCAACATTCGATAAAGACGCCTTGGCGCCAATCGAGGTAAGCACAAAATACAAGATCCAATACCCGACCTTTGAAGCACCCGCCGACTCGATCCGGCGAACAGAACTGAAGGAAAGCCCCAGCGCCAAAACACTCACAACAATAATCGTCCACACATATGTCGAGATCATGTCCTTGATCTCCGGCAACTTAAGCGCGATCCCCCGAGATAAAAGCCCCAGGACAAGAGCAATGCCAACGACCGCGATCAGGCCTCCAGCCGTCAAGCGCACATCTTTCTTCTGCGGTGCGATATTCACTCGAAGACGCAAATCCTCCAAAACACCACGGTCAGCATGATTCCATCGATCAAAAGTAGGCTGAAACCGAACCGCTGCAATCAAAAGCCCCATCCAAATATAAGGACAAATCGTATCGACCACGACCATAGGTAAAAAGACCGGGTCAGGCACAGCGAGTGCTTCCTTAACCGCGATCATATTCGCACTCCCACCGGTCCAAGATGCGGCTAACGCACCAAAGCCAGCCCAAAACTGATGCCCAACAAGATTCTTAAAGAGTACAAATACCATGACCGTTCCTGTCATGATCCCCAAGGACCCAATAAAGAACATCACAAGCGCCCTAGATCCCAAACGAAGAATCGCGCGCACATCAACCGTAATAAGTAAGAGCCCCAGACTCATGGGTAAAAGATAGGTTGTCACCGCACCCAACACAGGCGCCTTAGGATCAATGAGTCCAAACGTTGAGGCAAGCATGGGGAGAAAATAAATCCAGAAAACAGATGGAAGGAAATCAAAAAACTTCTCGCCGCGCTTCGACTTTGCGGCCATGAGAACTGCTATCTCGATCGCAAGAAGAAAAAGAATGATCAAAAAAGGACTCTTTAACATATCACGCGTCTCTTTGGTCCATCCATGTCTTCCCCCCCATGATCCGGGCTACCATCATAGATGACACATTGTCACCAACCGCGTTCACCATCGTAGCCGGCGGATCAACCAGCGCGCCAATCATAGTGATCACGGGAAGAGCCTCCATAGGAAAGCCGTATAGAGTGATGATGAGTACCTCCCCCAAAAGCCCTCCACCTGGAATCCCGCTCACAACGATCCCTGCCAGCACCGCAACGCCTACCGCGATCAAAATCGTTCCCACACCAGTAAAAGGAATATGAAAAAGAGCGAAGAGAACCGCGATCTTGAGAATAGCGGCCAGACACGAACCTTCCATATGGATCGTAGCACCGAGCGGAATGATAACTTCACGGATATCCCTCGGAACACCGATCTTTCGCGCAGCTTCCAAGTTAACCGGGATCGCTGCGACACTGCTCGCTGTCCCCCATGCGGTCAACGATGCTGGGATAATATTGAACCAAAAAGCCCGAATCCCACGCGACCCGCCCGCCAGCAAAGCATAAAAAGTGAACGCGCCTCCAAAATAGGCCAACGCCAAAGGATAGTAAACCGCCATGGCCCTAGCATAAGAACCCAGAAGCTGGACTCCAAAAGATCCAACGAGATAAGCAAAATAGGCGCCCAGACCGATCGGGGCATAGAGCATGATAAGCCCGATCAACTTTCCCATCACCTCATTACCCGAGGCAAGAACATTGCGAAAGGCATCACCCTTTTCCCGCGCCAAAGATGTCGCCACTCCAACCAAAAGGGAAAAGATGATCAAAGCAAGCATATTCTTGCGAGATAGAAGATCAACGAAGTCCGGTGTCGTAAAGGCCTTCACGATCTGATCTGCCACATTACCCGGAACGGCTGAGCCCGAAATTCCCATCCCAACGCCTAAAGATCCGGCCGGCAAGAAGACCATCACCCCCGCGACCATTACAAAAGACGCCGCAATACCCGTCAATATAAAAACCATCATCATCCAGCCCAAGATCCGTCCCAGGCGTTTCAGATCAACCATGGAGCCAACCGCTGAGGCCATCGAAAAGAAGACCATAGGAACGACCGCTGTGAAAAGAAGATTCAAGAAGACATCCCCCAAAGGACGGAACATCACGGCCTTCTCTTTTAACACAAGTCCTGCTACTGAACCTACCGAGAGGCCAATCAACAACGACAGCAGAAAACCATAATTTCTCAAGAATGCGTTCTGTTTCATTATCTTCCTCTGCTACATTTTGATCTTCAGACCGATCCCCGATGTTTCCTTCGACACATCAAAATATCCGCGCTTATCAATCACAGGCGTCCGACTAAATGGCCCCTTTATAAAGAATGTCGTATCAAGATCCACAAAATCGAAATCCCCCAAACCCGCTGTAAAATGCGCAGCCGCTGTAATAGAAAGAGCACTCTCCATCATAGCCCCCATCATAAGTTTGATGCCATGAGAACGGGCAAACCGCACAATCTCCTCAGCCTCAAGGATCCCACTTTTCATAAATTTAATATTAATCGCACTTACCGCTTGGAGACCCACCGCTTTCCTGGCATCTTCCAAACTCTTGACACTCTCATCCGCGCAAACAAGGATCCCGCTCTCACGTGTCAACTCCGCAAGCCCCTCCCAATCGTCTCGAGGGACCGGCTGTTCTAAAAGCTGAGGAACAATATGGACTGATCTCAACATTGAAAGGAATTCAAGCATCCGCCTTGAATCATAAGCCTGATTTGCATCAAGAATGATCTTAGCACGCGGAGCAAGTCGGGCCACGGCCTTAACTCGTAAAAGATCTTCGCCTTCATCCCGACCAATTTTAATTTTAAATACCCGAAAACCGCGTTTGTAAAAATCTCGCACACCCTCTTCAGCCTCTTTCAATGTGCCGATCACAATCGTAATGTCTGTCGAGAATCTCTGTGCGCGCTTACCAAATAGTTTCCAAAGAGGCATCTTTTGTGAACGACACCACGCATCAAGAACAGCCATTTCAAAGGCCGCGAGAGCCGCATGATTATTCTTGAAGAAGGAACGAAACTCCTGGCAGATAACCCGATAATCCGAAATATCCCGTCCTTTAAGCGCACGGGAAGCTTCCTTAAGATTCAAAAGTGTTACAGGAACAGTCTCCCCCGTAATGTGTGTCGCGACCGCGGCTTCGCCAAACCCCTCGACACCAGAACAAAGCTTGATCCGTAAGAAGACATTCTGCAACTCATCATGCTGCCCCGAGGAGATGCGAAAGGGTGATACCAAAGGGGCCTTAACGACCTTAACATCAGCTTTCGTGATGATCATATTCTTTACAGTCATATTATCTTTATGTTAACAGAAATAAACTCGGGCTCAATCGCGCCAGTAACTTTCTTTAACTTTCAAATGGCGATCGCGCGACTCAAATATCCGATAAGAAATAGATGACAGGAATTTAAGAAAAGCACTCATAGAAGAAATAAAAACCCCCTAAGAACTTTCGTTCCCAGGGGGCTTCATATAAACATTTGCAGGATTTAAAACCTACAAAAGAATACCATCTTACCAAGAGCTTCTGCGAGGACCGCGATCACGATCACGCCCACCACCAAAACCGCCCCTGCCACCGCCACCACCAAAACCACCTCTGCCACCGCCACCACCACGAGGACCGCCAGATGACTCACGCGGACGCGCCTCGTTGACTGTTACAGCACGGCCCTGGACTTCCTTAACACCACCAATAGCCGCCTCAGCCTCTGCCTTATTGGGCATTTCTACAAAACCAAACCCCCTGGACTCGCCAGTGAATTTGTCCTTGATGACCATCGCGGAAGAAACCTGACCAAACGCGCCAAAAATCTGCTGCAGGTCATCATTCGTCGCCTCTCTCGGCAGACTGCCAACAAAAATATTCATTTTTCGCCCTCCTTATGGGCCTTTTAAAGACAAAACCCCCCGGTTCATCACCGGGGGGCCTTGTGTCAATTGTGTTACAGCTTCACAACGTTGGTCGCCTGCTCACCCTTTGTTCCCTGGGTGATCTCGAACTCCACAGCCTGACCTTCACTAAGTGATTTATACCCCTCGCCCTGAATAGCGCTATGGTGTACAAACACGTCTTTGCCAGATTCTGGTGTGATAAATCCGTAACCCTTTTTGTCATCGAACCACTTCACTTTACCTTTTACCATTGCTCGTTACCTCCTTTTAATAAAAATTTGAGCAAAATCTTTGGCGGTACAAATTAAAAAGACCGCCAGGCTTGTTCCCTTCAACCCTGCGGTCTTAGATCACTTACCCATTTAAACTCGGGCTCAAGTATGAACGATGATCCTGATTTTGTCAACAAAAAGACTTCATTAATAATTAAAAAGATCTTGAAGGCTTACCGGCTCTTCGGGCCGTGCCGCTTTTAAAGCACGAAGAATCTTATTCTGAATATTCAAAGAAAGCGGTTTGCCCTTACGGCCCTTCTGAACCATCTTAAAGGAAAGTTGCTCGCGAGATGCGTGAACCAAGTCAGCGTTAGACAAATTAAGACGCCCCATCACCGCATCAAGCGGCTGAGGTTCAAGAATATTATCGCTCATCATGAAGACTGATCGCTGCGATCAACTCTTTATTCGTCGGAAACTTCTGAAGCTGCTCGACAAGACGACTGGCTGCCTCGACAGGATTCATTCCAGCCAACACCCGGCGCATCATGTCAACAGGCTTAAGCTCCTCGGGAGAAAGCAAAAGCTCCATCTTACGGGTCGCACTCTTAGGAATATCAATCGCAGGAAAAATACGGCGATTGGAAATCTCACGCGAAAGCACGATCTCCATATTTCCCGTCCCTTTAAATTCTTCAAAAATAACCTGATCCATACGACTTCCGGTATCAACCAAGATCGTGGCAAGAATCGTCAACGATCCCCCATGTTCAATCTTTCTCGCCGCACCAAAAATACGCCTGGGAACTTCCAACGCTCGCGCATCTAATCCGCCCGAAATCGTCCGTCCGCTCGAAACCCGTTCTGCGTTATGCACGCGCGCTAGACGCGTCAAAGAATCAATTAAAATCATCACATTTTCGCCAGCACCAGCCTCACGCATGGCCTGACGCATCAGATCATCCGCTGCCTGAACGTGGTGATCATAAGACTGGTCGGAAGAAGATGCCCGCACATCAGCCACAACGCTCCGGCGGAAGTCTGTCACTTCCTCAGGCCGCTCATCGACCAGAAGACAATATAATTTCATCTGTGGCTGCGACTTACCAACAGCCTGACAAATATGTTTCAAAAAAGTAGTTTTGCCAGAACCGGGTGGAGCAACAATGAGTCCTCGCTGTCCCATCCCGATCGGACAAATAAGATCCATAGCCCGCATCGTGAGCTCCTGGCTCCCGTCTTCAAGACGAATTCGGGGAGAAGGATCAATAGGGATCCCCGCTAGAAAACTAGCATCTGCCTCGTTTACCGGACGCGGCGGCAAAGGACGTACTGATGGCCGCGCATATCCACTGGAATGCGACTTAGAACGGCTGTTACGATCTTTTTGATGATGAAAAGGTCTCATGCTTGCTGATTCGGATCATGAATAATTTTTACAGTTGTGGCCTGACCATTGCCCCAGGGCCACAAAAGGGCTAATTCAAAACCATGTTCTCCCTGACGGCAATATATCGTCTGATTAGCCTGAACTCCCCCATAAGGCGCAGAATGTCTTAAAGCCTCAGGCGATGCTTGAACGCCAGCGGGCTTAAACGGCCCTCCGAAATAAGAGTCCAAAAGAGAAGTAACCTGCCCCATGGCCTCCTGACGCACAACAACTTCACAATAATCCATCTCTTGCGCGCGCACTTCCTGACAATGGACTTTCTTGACCTCCCCTAAAAATTCGTGAAATGTCATACTTCGGAATCCCCTGATATTGGTATAACGGAAGGTCTAAAAGAAGAACTTCTCTTGTATATTAACACCATTCTACCCTCGAACGCAAAAGATGCCAGCCAATAATTTAAATATTCTCACGATTTCGACGAAGCCCTAACGCACCCTGTCCGCTGGAACAAAGTGCGGCCAAGGCCGTAATCTCCGATTCCGTAAGCGGACGAAAGGTTCCAGGCTCAAGATCACCCAATTCCAAAGGACCAAAAGCGATCCGCTTGAGTCTTCTCACCCGATGCCCAAAGAAAGAAAAAATACGGCGCAGCTCCCGATTCTTTCCCTCTGTCAATTCAACCAAGAAATGCGATTCTTTACGACTTGCTTTCTTGAGCGTTAGCTTTGAAGGCTTTAACAATTCTCCCTCATCCATGATACCGTTAACAATCTGCTCCAATTCCGCATCCAATAACTGACCTTCAATAGTAACCACATAAGTTCGAGGAATGGCATTCGTCGGATCGGTCAGAAAGTCTGAAAGACGCGTGTCATTAGTCAAAATCAACAGACCGGTACTCGCCATATCAAGGCGACCAACAGGATGAAGCGTTTTCATCTCAGCCGGTAAAAGATCAAAGACCGTAGCTCGACCCTTCTCATCAGACTTGGTCGTCACGATCCCTTTTGGCTTATACATCATGACCGTACACCAAGCGCTCTTTGTCATGGGCTTGCCATCAACAACAAACTGATCTGTTTCTGGAACAACAGGAAACCACGGATCCTTAACCACTTTCCCATTAACCAGAAGCTTCCCCGAAAGAATCCACTCTCGCGTCTGTGCGCGCGATGCGACACCAAGCTTTGACAACGCCCTTTCGAGAGGAACTTTTCCAAGACGCTCATTCATAGCTCTACCAAGAGTGCGGCCAGATAACTTTCCAGCATAAGGCCGCTTCCCACGAAGTCCACATCCTGCCCCAAGCGCTCCACCTTCTTGATCACCCGATCACCCGCAGCCGTCTCCAGCATACCCTCAAGATGATCATGGGACATTTCAGTAAAGTTTGTCGCCACAAAAAGAATCCCTTCAGGATTAAGAACCCTGATCGCCATTTCAAGGAGTCTCGGCATGTCTTTCTTAACACTGAAGATCTCGCCCTCATACCTCGCAAAAGAAGGAGGATCCAGAATAATCATATCAAAGCGATTGTCTTTCTTAACAGCACGCTCAAGATATTGAACCGCATCCGCACGAATAAACTCATTCTCAGCTGATGGCAAATGATTCAACTCATAATTGATCCGACCACGGTCCAAATTTTTACGACTAATGTCCACATTCACAACCGCCACAGCTCCATGAGCACGCGCATAGACACCAAAAGAACATGTATAAGAAAACGTATTTAAAACCTTTCGCCCTTTGGCTCTCTCGGTCACATGCCTCCGATTCGAACGCATATCCAGGAAAAGGCCCGTGTTCAACGTATCGTTAAGATCAACCTCAAACTTGATCCCGTTTTCCTCAACAATAGTCTTAGATGATCCCCCGTCCATCAGGACACTACTTCGAATCGCATCGGGTTTAGACGATGCAGACTGTGTACGATCTTTAATAATAAAATACTCAGCCAAAAGCTCTTCTCTCACAAACCGGGCGAGCATCTCCTGCCTCTTAAGCCAACTCTCATCGAAAACCTGAGCCAACACATGCTGCCCATATTGCTCGAGTACAAGCCCCTCCAGGCCATCACCAAAACCATTCACAAGACGAATGGCATTCGTGGAGCCTTTGAGTGCCTCGCGCTTTTTAATCGCAGACTCTAATAGAGGAAGGATATCGTGTTCCATCATAAGAAACGCTTCAAGAATAAAGCTGTTTGCGGAGCTCTTTGATCCGTTCATCAGCCAAATACTCATCAAAGGTCGTCCCAACACGGTCGATAACACCTTTAGGTGTAATCTCAATAATTCGATTGGCAACCGTCTGAACCAGTTGATGGTCATGAGAGGAAAAAAGAACCGTGCCCCGAAAACGCTCAAGCCCTTTATTCAACGCCGTAATCGACTCAAGGTCCAGGTGATTCGTCGGCTCATCTAAAATCACCACATTAGGCTTCATCAACATCATGCGTGACAACATACAACGTACCTTCTCACCACCTGATAAAACGTTGGCCGGCTTTAAAGATTCCTCACCAGTAAAAAGCATCTTTCCCAAAAATCCCCGGATAAAGACCTCGGTCTTGTCCTCTGAATACTGCCGCAACCAATCCACAACACTTAAAGTCGATTCAAAATATTTTGCGTTATCTTTCGGAAAATAAGCGCGCTTGGTCGAAACGCCCCACTTAAACGTCCCGGTATAATCAGACATCTCCCCCATCAAGATTTGAAAGAGTGCTGTTTTGGCAAGCCCATTGGGTCCGACAAAGGCAACCTTTTCGCCTTTTTCAATCGTGATGTTCAGCTTTTCAAACAACATCTGCCCGTCAATAGACTTAGAGACATGATCAATGCTCAAAAGGTCATTGCCCGCTTCCCGTTCCTGATCAAACCCGACATAAGGATATTTTCTCGAAGAAGGCTGAATCTCCTCGATAGTCAACTTTTCCAAGATCTTCCGGCGACTTGTGGCCTGTCGCGATTTAGAAAGGTTGGCGCTAAAGCGCAGAATAAACTCCTGCAATTCCTTGCGCTGATCCTCGATCTTCTTGTTGGACTCACTGCGCTGACGAAGGGCCAGTTGGCTCGACTCTGACCAAAACGTGTAATTCCCCGAATAGAGCTTGATCTTACCAAAATCAATGTCCGCAATATGTGTGCAGACATTGTCCAGAAAATGCCTATCATGCGAAACAACGATCGCCGTATTCTCAAAATTGGCCAGAAAATCCTCAAGCCACATACATGTTTCAACATCAAGATGATTGGTCGGCTCGTCGAGAAGAAGGATGTCCGGATTACCAAAAAGCGCCTGTGCCAAAAGCACCCGCACCTTTTGTCCTGACTCCAGCTGTTTCATGGAAACATTATGAAATTCCGTCAGAATCCCCAAATCGGTGAGAAGCTTGCTCGCATCTGATTCCGCACTCCATCCATTGAGTTCCGCGAATTCCCCCTCAAGCTCGGAAACGCGCATCCCATCCGCATCTGAAAAATCAGGTTTCGCGTACAGGGCATCCTTCTCCGTCATGATGTCATAAAGCTTCTTATGCCCGATAATGACCGTCATAAGAGCCGTATACTGATCAAACGCAAATTGATCCTGCTTAAGAACCGAGATACGCTTACCAGCATCTACAACAACCTCCCCGGATGTTGAATCGATCTCGCCAGAAAGAACCTTGAGGAATGTGGACTTCCCCGACCCATTAGCACCAATAAGGCCATAGCAATTACCGGGGGAAAAAACAATATCCACCCCGGAAAACAATTTACGAGACCCATACTGAAGTGACACGCCTTTAACAGAAATCATGACTTCTTACCCTTTTCTGTATTTACCTTCGGTCACACAGGACCAAGATAGGCTACTTAAGCAGAAAGCAAGGATACCACAAAATAAAAAACATGCCACAATCTTCATCCACCACCCTGTTTCAGAGTTTCCAACTCTTCCCATCGGCGATAAGCCTCGATAAGCTCACTCGCCACAACCTCCGACCGGGTACGAGCTTCCGCGATCTCCTGCGGCTCTCGTTTATAAAAATCAGGATCTGCCAACAGAGAACACGATTTCTTCTGTTCCCACTCCAGCTCCTCTATCTTGGCAGGCAGGGACTCGAGTTCCCGACTCTCCTTATAAGAAAGCTTCCCGGGAGACCGCATCTTTTCAATCTTCTGGATCCCGATGCCCTTCTTTTCTTTCAATCCTTCTGCAACAACAACTTTACGCTGACTTAACCAATCATCGTATCCTCCTGGAAATTCATTAACTTCACCACCCCCCTCAAGGACAATAGTAGAGGTGACCACATTATTTAAAAATGCCCGATCATGACTCACCAATAGCAGTGTCCCCGAATAATCCATGAGAAGCTCTTCCAATAGCTCAAGCGTCTCAATATCCAGATCATTCGTTGGTTCATCCATAACAAGCACATTCGAAGGCCTGGTAAACAAACGTGCCAACAAAAGACGATTGCGCTCACCACCGGAAAGAACCTTAACCGGAGTACGTGCCCGATCTGGAGGAAAAAGAAAGTCCTGCAAATAACCGATCACATGCCGAGGCTTACCATTAATCGTGACTGTTTCGCTGTTTCCAGCAACATTCTCCATCACGGTCTTTTCCTCATCAAGCTGTTCACGCAACTGATCATAATAAGCAACCTCTAAATTTGTTCCCTGTCGAATCGTGCCCTTGGAAGGCTTCATCTTCCCTAATAAAATCCTCAATAAAGAAGTCTTCCCACTACCGTTAGGGCCAATAAGGCCTATCCGGTCCGCGCGCATAATGTTTGTCGAGAAATCCCGAATAAGACAATTATCACCAAAACTCAAACCCAGACGCGACGCCTTAACAACCAGATGGCCGGACGGATCTGTCTCCTGAAGCCGAAAACGCACCTGCCCAATTCTCTGACGCTGAGCCTGTTTCTCAGCGCGCATCTTCTCAAGCGCCTTAACGCGCCCTTCATTACGGCAACGCCGAGCCTTGACCCCCTGACGGATCCAGACTTCTTCATCTGCAAGTTTATTTTCAAAATCCTCACGTTGTGCTGCCTCAATCGTCAGCGCTAACTGCTTGCGCTCCAAAAACGTCTTGTAATCACACGCCCAACTCATCAGCTTGCCACGGTCGAGCTCCATGATACGCGTTGTCAAATGCTCCATAAATTGCCTGTCATGTGTAACAAAGAAAATTGTTCCCGGATAATTCTTAAAAAAACCCTCAAGCCAATTAATGGAATCAATATC
>JADGCU010000121.1 GCA_015228785.1 Candidatus Omnitrophota bacterium | reverse complement strand
GTGATGGATTTTTGTTCATGGGTTATTCTGAGAGTCTGCACTTTATGACAAACAGATTTTCCATGATAAGTTGGGAAGAGGCGATCTATTACCGCAAGGTCGTTGACCCGGCGATCACTCGGGACGCACGACCGTTCGACGCTCCTTCTCCTCAAGCACAGGAAAAAAGCTGGGAGGAGATCCTTGAGGATCTTTCCCGCCATCAGGTCGCAGCAGACCTTAATACAGAACGCAAGACTGCCGTGATCGCGCCTGAAAAACAAGAAGAAATCCTTGTTCAGGCGACACGGGCTTTTCATCTTAAAAGAGACGATGATGCGTTAAGGGCCATTGACAAGGCTTTGGCGCTTGACAAGAATTCTTTTGAAGCACATTACCTGGCAGCGCAGATATTTGTCAATCGTGGGAATTTCCCTGAGGCTAAGAAGCGACTGGAACTTTTGTTGGGCCTCGATCCTTTATATTCTGCAGCGCAGTATCTTTTAGGGTGTATCCATACACAGGAAGGCGTCCTGGGGTTAGCCAAAGAGTGCCTCAAAAAGGCTCTTTACTTGGACAGGAATTTCCCCCTGGCCCGTTTTCAACTCGCCACGGTTTACCGGAATTCTGGCCAGGCGGATGATGCCATCCGGGAATATAGAAATACATTAAAGATATTAATGGGGGTCTCTGGTTCTGATATAATCGCTCACAGCGGTGGATTAAGCGTTATGGCATTGGTAGGCATCTGTCGTGACAATTTAGAACGATTGAAAGAAGGGCAATGAAGGCAGTCATTTTTTCTCTGGGCAACAAAGAATACGGCGCTGATCTTTCGGAAGTGCGTGAGGTCATCCGTTTGCGCCCGGTCACTCATATGCCGGATTCGGCAGATTTTGTAGAGGGGGTCATAAGCCTGCGGGGCAGGGTCATTCCCCTCATTGATCTGGCAGTCAAGTTAGGGATGGAAAAGAAGCCTTCCGTCAAAACCAACCGGATCATTATCATCAAGGTTGATACGCAACTCATCGGCGTACGTGTTGACAAGGTTGCGGGAGTTGTGACTCTGGATTCTGCGCAGATGACCCATCCGGATGAGCTTTTAAAAACAGCTAATTACGTGACAGGCATGGCCAAAATTAAAGAACGCCTGATTCTTGTTATGAATTTTGCCAAGCTATTACGTGAGGATATGGCTCCTCAGATCCAAAGAATTCATGACACCGTAGAGGTGAGGGAGAAGAAATAGCGGGTGTCATCCCGAGGAGCGTTAGCGACGAGGGATCTCAGAAGGGATTTGGAATCAGTGGCTAAGCAGCCATGCGTCTATATAATGACGAATAAATCCAACAGTGTCATTTATACGGGCGTGACGTCATCTCTTTTGAAGAGGGCTTACGAGCACAAGGAACATCTTGTTGAGGGGTTTACCGATAGGTACAACGTTGAGAAGTTGGTGTATTACGAAGTCTGTGATGAAATGCAAGGTGCGATTGCAAGGGAGAAGCAGATCAAAGGCTGGCGTCGTTCGAAAAAGATCGCGCTGGTGGAACAATTGAATCCGCAGTGGAAGGACCTGTACACAGAGTTAGTGTAAAAGTCCTGTGGCATGATGAGATCCCTCGCTGCGCTCGGGATGACAAACGGAGCTTTGGAAAAGGTTTTAACGTTATGGCGGAAGACAAGGAAAAGATCATCATCGAAGTCGATCCCGGGGAATATTCCGAGGAAATGACGGAGCGTAAAAAAACCGTCAGGGTCCAGGTTTTTTCTTTAGGCGGCGAGGATTATGGCATGGTCATTGGACAGGCCAAAGAGGTGGTTTTCTTGCCAGCTGTGACCCGGGTTCCCAATGTCCCTGATTTTATTGAAGGGATCATTAACTGGCACGGAGAGATCATTGCGCTTATTGATCTCGCGTATTTCTTTGGGTTAAAGGCTCAAAGAAAAGTTGAGGAAGAAAGGGTCATCATTACGGATGCGGCCGGATTCCCTGTCGGGATCCTGGTCGATAAACTCAGAGACACTCTCGACATTGAAGAAGGGTTGATCCAGGCGCCGTTGGTCACCCTTGATGCCAAAGCCGCTTCGTTTACCAAAGGGCAGGTTCATCTGAAAGACAGGATCTTGATCCTTTTGGATATGGAAAAGATCTTAAATTGCCAAGAGATTAAAACATTAAGACAAGGAGAGAAATAATGGTTAGTACAAAAACAACGAGTTTGAAGACACGATTGGTCTTGCATTTCTTGTGTATTGCGCTGGTCCCCTTGGTGATCACTTCCGTTATGGTCAATAAAGTGGGGGAGGGCTTTTTAAAGAAACAGATTTTAAATGCTTTTAATGCCATCAATCAAATTAAAGAAATGAGTTTGGCTTCTTATTTAAAAGAGAAGATGAATCGCGTGGGGGCGTGTAGCCGGGATGAACATATTGTTGAATCGGTTATTAAGCATGCTCA
>JADGCU010000011.1:33195-46594 GCA_015228785.1 Candidatus Omnitrophota bacterium | reverse complement strand
GGAGATTATGCGTGGTTATCGTTTAAATCACTCGTGGGGTGGAAAATGAGCACAAATCCTTTTACGATGTCTCAGGAGGGAGGGCTTTATTCTCCACACGGCGCCTCTTTTTCATTCGCTGTTGTTGTTTTTGTAAAGAATGAGGCCATGATCATTGGTTCCCTTATTGACCAGGTCGCAGAAAGAGTTGATCGGAATAATATTTTTGTTGTGGATGGCCATTCAACCGATGATACGGCGGCTATTGTTCGAGACAAGAAGGCGCATTATCTTTTGGATACGGGCAAAGGAAAAGGAGCTGCGATACGATTTGCGATTACAGAGATTTCCCGGGATGTCCTTGTTTTTATGGACAGTGACGGGTCGCATCAGCCGCAGGAGATCGTTTCTTTGCTTAAGCCGTTTGAGGAAGAAAAGGATGTGGCCATGGTGGTGGGATCACGCTTTATGGGGGGGAGTGAAGAGCTTTCGCATTCGCCCCAGGAGATCATGAGGCGAGTGGGCAATATGTTAAGCACGTTTATTGTTAATGCTCGCTGGCATGTTCATTTGACAGAAACGCAGAATGGATTTCGGGCTGTGCGTAGAAGTGCGGCGCTGGTGTGGGTTCTTTGTGAAAATACGTTTGCGATCGAACAGGAGCTGACCATGCAGTGCCTGAAGAGGAAGAGGAAGATCATTGAAGTGCCTTCATTTGAGTTAAAAAGGGCGCACGGGGTCTCTCATGTCGTTCCCCATAAGATGTTGCCTGTCTATATGGGGTGTTTTTTGCGTAATGTTTTTTCCAGGGATGAGAATGTGTTATGAAACCTTTTGTATATAGGATAAGGATTGATTATGTTTTCTGAACTTAGATTGCTTTCCCGTGTTTTGTGCTCTAATTTTATGCGTTTGAGGTACCCGTACAAGCTGTCATTTGCGATTACCTATCGATGTAATTTGAAATGCGGTATGTGTTCTATTTGGAAAAAGCCAAAGGTGCAGGAATTGACCATAGATGAGATCGATGCGTTTTTCAAGAAGTCTAATAATTTTTCATGGGTTGGGTTAACGGGGGGTGAGATCTTCTTAAGAGAAGATCTGCTGGATATCGTGGGGATCGTGTTGAGGCGTTGTAAGAATTTATGCGTGTTGCATTTTCCGACCAATGGGTATTTGAAAGATCGAATTGTTTCCAAAGTCGATGAAATGCTCAAGTTGAAGCCTCCCAGGCTTTTCGCAACGATCAGCGTGGATGGATCGCCACAGGTTCATGATAAGCTTCGGGGAGTGCCGGGTTCCTGGAGAAATGCGGTCGAAACGTTTGTTGCTTTGCAGGACATGCCGGGGGTGAGCCCTTATATCAGCATGACGATTTCTCATGGTAATCAAGGAACTATTGATGAAACGATCGGCGCTATTAAAGATGTTTATCCTGATTTTGACCCGGATAAGATGATGAACTTTAATATTTTCCAGAAATCTGCTCATTATTACGGGAATACTGACCTTGGTCGTTTGGATGAAAGATTATTGTTAGAGGATGTGCGTAAGGCCCTGACGCTTGTAGGTGGTGGTGCAGCGTTTAAGAATTATCTACAGAAGAACTATTTGAAATTATACGAATCTTTCTTACATTCTGGAAAATCTCCTTTGCCTTGTCAGGCTCTCTCTGCGTCCTGCTTCATTAACCCTTATGGTGATGTATTCCCTTGTTCGGTCTTTGACAAAACGATAGGAAACATTAAAGAGCCTTTCTTTGATTTAGGTGAGGCATGGAATGGAAAAGATGCTGTGGCTTTGCAGAAGGCCTGTAAAGATGGTCGTTGTCCTGGGTGCTGGTCCCCGTGCGATGCGTATCAGACGATCAACGGGAATTTGTTAAGACGTTATTCTTAGCAAGAGGGCGTTTGATTATAGAGGAGAGAGCCTATGAGCGCAGAAAGGCTTGGTGGGGATGTGGCGTCAGCTTGGAATTGCACCTATAGGGGCAATCAAAAGTACGATGCCTGGCTACAGTGGTCTGTTGTCGATATCTGTAATATGAAATGTGATTTTTGTTTGTTGCCATTAAATCAGCAAGATGCTCCTGATTCAAAGAAGAGGATCTTCGAGAAGTTTTTTAACACCATCAAAGTATGTGGGTTTTCTGGAGCATTTTCAGTCTTTCAAAGTGTTTTTAGGCAAGCACTGCCCAGGAGGGGGCCGGGGAGGATTAATATCCCCGCTCTTATGCGCACGCTTGCTCGAACGGGAAGAACTTTTAGGATCGGATTTACTGGCGGAGAACCTTTTTTAATCCCAAATCTTGTTGAGGCATGCGAAGCCTTAACAACAAAGCACTATATTTCTCTCAATACCAATCTGGTGTCCAATGATATCAAGAAGTTTTGTGACCGGATCGACCCGCTCAGGGTGGTCCATTTTCATGCCTCTACACATATTAAAGAATTAGAGAGGCTTAATTTGTTGGAGAGGTATATTTCCAACTTCGTATTGTGTCAGACAAAAGGATTTAATATCTTCTCAAGAGAGGTGGCGTATCCACCCCTTTTATCAGAAGTCGAGAAGTACAAGAAATTGTTTGGGGAACGGGGGATTGATCTGACTTTTGGCCCGTTTATTGGTTGGTATGATGGCAAGCAATATCCTCAGGCCTACACGGATGACGATATCAGGGCTTTCGGGCTGAATACGACATCAGATTCAGATATAAGACATTTTTATCAACAAGGAAAGTTGTGTAATGCGGGATACAATGTTGGCGTTGTTGATGCGTATGGAGAGATAAGGCCTTGTTATTCGATATATCGAACACTGGGGAATATATACGGTGATATTAGATTCAGGGATAAGTTAATTAAGTGTCCTTTTGGGTTTTGTGACTGCCCTTTAAAGGATTTTGATAATTATCTTTTTGATAGGGCTCTTAAGGGAAGACCTATCGCTAGTGGAAAATAGATAATAGCAGCATGTAAGAGGCTTCATGAAGGATTTTGAGAGGGTGTCCAGATTCGCTCAACACATTATTGTAGGATCTTTTTTTATTGTTTTATTTATTACAGGGATTGTCATCTTTAAGGATTACGGTGTTTATCTTGATGAGCACAATAACGAGCGTTTTGGGCGGCGATGGACAGATTATGTTTATACTGTTGTAGAAGCCCGCTCATTGTCTGTTCCTATTCCTAGTATTGATGCACACGACCTGATCCATGGTCCGATCTTCGAAGTTTTCTTGGCTTTGTCAGGAGATTTATTTAGATTGAAAGATTCTCGAGATATCCTGTTGATGCGGCGTTTGTGTGTTTTTCTTTTATTTTATATCGGGATAATATTCTTTTACTTCTTTTGTCGTAAGACATTTCGAAGCTGGCGAGTGGCATTATTGGGGTGCTTGTTCTTTGTCTTGAGCCCGAGAATATTTGCCGAAGCTTTCTACAATAGTGTAGATATTCCCTTTCTGGTTTTCTTTATTATATCTTTGGTTACATTATTCTTGTTTTTGGATATGAAGACCGTCGCTTTAGCAGGGATTCATGCCTTAGTCTGTGCGATCTTGGTCAATGTTCGTCCTATGGGGATCTTTTTGCCAGGCCTCACGGTTCTTTTTTTGTTATTTGAGATTATTCATATTAGATCATCTCGTAGCAGATGGGAGGGGTCATGTGTTCTCATGTGTTTTATTCTTTTCTCTTTTGTTTTAGCAGTAGCGTTTAATCCATTCTTATGGGCAGCTCCTTTTGAGCGTATGAATGATATGATCAGGACCGCTGCTACATTTAAATGGGAGCCGCCTGAACCTTGGTATTATGGGCCCAGATGGATTGCGGTTTCAACCCCTGTCTTATATGGAGTCTTGTTTCTTATCGGCATTCTTGTTTCAGTGCGGTCACTTTTTGTGAGTCTGCCGAGTCAGTATTTGGCAAGAAGAAATACAATCATTTTATTTTTGTGTTTTTTTCTTCCGTTGATCGTATCTGTAGGAAAGCTTTATGGTGGCTGGAGGCATCTTTATTTCATTTATCCGATCTTTCTGATCTTTGCCATTATGGGGGCTCAGTATGTGTGGCAGAGCAAGAGGTTTATAGCGAGGGTGGTGCTTATTGGCAGTCTTATTTTGGGCCTGTTGGGCACGGCTTTCTTTATGGTCAGGAATCATCCGTATCAGAATATTTATTTCAACCGCTTTGCGGGTAAGACCCACACTGAGATTGGGGGCAGGTTTGGCTGGTTCGATTATTGGGCATTGTCTATCCGCGGTGGGCTTGAGTACATCTTGAAGACGGATAACGATGCTGTTATTCCTGTGTGTTTTAATTGTGGTTGGGCTGATTTTCGCTATGTCCGGTTTCTTCCTCTAGAGCAAAGGGAAAGGCTTGTTTCTACTAATTGCGAACAAGCCAAGTATGTTCTCTCGTATCCTTTTCAGCCCCAAACGGGTTATTTCTCTGAAAAGAAATTTTATTCGATCGCGGTAGATGGGCTAATGATTATGGATGTTTACAAATTGGTACATTTAGGATTTCCATGTGATGACACGTGTCTCTCGGGTTTTTTGGAAAAGATATTCTTTCATAAGCGATGAGGCATTTTATAAATAGAAAGTTTTGATAGCGAGATGCTTTTTTGCTGGAGTGTTGTAAAGGGTATTTCTTGAGAATCAATCCGTCTTTTAGGGGATAAGGGTGTCTTTTTTGTCTTAATCAAGCGAGGGTTTTGGGGAGCTTGGCTCGCAGTATCTATGTGTTGGAAGAATGGAGCGGCATGAATATTTGTTCCGGATTATTGAAGAAGTTTTTTTATGTCGCGTATTTTCTTTCTCTGGGGTGTTTCTTCTTAAAGTTTTTTGGTTGGCTGGTTTTGTTATCGCAATCTGTTGGTGTAGAAAGAAATATTTGGTCATGGGCGCCAACCTTGTTCTTTTGCGGCTTATTGTTTCTTACAGCTTTTATATCCGGATTCATGTTGTCCAGATCCGATGGCAAGATTTTTATCTTTCATAATATTCATATTGTGATTCTTGTTCTTGTGTCGTTATACGGAAGCGAAGCGGCCTTGCGTCTTTTTGTTCCGCCATGGCCAATGATGGGACTTCACGGCACAAAGGCTTTGGCAGGTGAGCAGGCATGGGGGCGTGTTATCGGCATTCATAAGGGCATGGGGTTTAATTCATGGGGGCAACGGGATTTAGAAAGGGCGAAAGTCCCTTCTAAAGGGACTAAACGCGCTGTGTTTGTTGGGGATTCACTTTTGGAGGAATCATCTACTGTTCCGCTATCTGTGGCAACGGAGAATAAATTGGGTCGGATAAACTTTGAGCTTATTAACCTTGGGGTTTCTGCGACTGATCCAAGTGAGTATTATTATCGGATCAAGAATATCGCCTTGGCATTAAAACCAGATAGGATTTTCATGTTTCTTTACAATGGCAATGATTTTATGCCCAATGACTCTTTGTCAAGCTATGGAGGAATTATTGCGTGTTATCCCAAGGATTCTCTTTTTTCTAGAATGGGGCTTTTGGCACTAAATCATTTGTTTACAAATAACGATCGTCCTGTGTTGCGAGCATGGGGAAAGTCCGGGAAACTTAATGCTGACGAACAGTATATGCATAAGAGGTTTCTCAAGGCTACTGATGGTGAAGCGCTTCAAATTTTGCTGACAATGGTTAGTGATCAGGATCGGGCGAAAGTGTTGGGCTATTTAGAAGGAAGAAATTTTGCTGAGTTTTTTCAAGGATTGCGCGCACCCGATTTTGGGTTATTTCGATCGTATTATTTATCATTGGCTTTAGGTCTTTTGATTGGTGATCAGAAACCCGAGAATCCTTCTGATTTGGGATCTTATCAATGGGTTAAGAGGGCATACGATGAGTGTAAGAAGAACAATGTGAATTTTACAGTAGTTATTATTCCAGATGCCTTTGAGGTTGATACGCGTATGATAAATTTATGGAAGCCAGTTGTTGATATGCGTGCTCTTCGTGGTCGTGTTCTTAGGGAGGGGGCGCGTAAAATTATGGCCTTGTGCCGCAAGGATGGGATGGATTGCGTCGATCTTTATAAATCTTTAAAAGGGAAACAAGGAACATATTTGAATCCAGATGGCCATCTTTCCGACAAAGGTATAAGAATTTCTTCGGAGACATTAGCAGCGCATATTGAAAGACTGATTTATAAAAGAAGTTTTTAGCTCTCTTAAACAACGCTGCCTCATGTGAGCGCAGGTTGCAGGGTTTGAGGAAAAGCTTTCAGTGTGCAAGTGAATTCCGAATTCAGAGGTTTATCCTTATCCGCATTAAGATTTTTAGAGGGCATTGTCAGTTTACCGAAAGCGATACTTAGGGCATGAAACAAAAGTATTATGAGATATTTGTCTACCGATTGATTCTGCGTTAAATAGAATTCTTGGAGAAAGTTAAGGTTGTGCTCAAAGATAATTTAAAGAACATCTTTTTTCTGTAATTATCGTAGTGTTCTTCTTTATTTCTGCGGAGTTAATTTGACGTACCGGGATCAAGACGGGTACCAATATATTTGAGTACGATAAAGAAAAGGTCTTTCGATTGAAAAGAAATATTAGGGATGGCAAATTCGTCCATAAATTGGTTCAAACTAATTCATTCGGGCAGCGTGATTCGGAAAACCCTATTGTTAAAGCGCCTAATACGGTTAGAGTCTTGGCGATCGGGGATTCGATCACTTTTGGGCATGGAGTTTCAGCCGAGGATACTTATTCAGAGCGTCTCGAAAGGCGGTTGAACAATCAGACGAAACCTTATCATTTCGACGTTATTAATACAGGCGTGCCAGGAAATTGTCATTTTCAAGAGTACGTCGACTTTCGACGAGGATTGATTTTTAAGCCGGATATTGCCATTATTCAATTTACAATCAATGATGTCGCGGAACCATATAGGGCTTTTGCGAGGTATGGGGGAAATGCTGTAGATTATCATCGTATTAGTGATACATGTTGGCTAGATAATTTTCTAAAAGACAGATCGGCTTTTTATCTTTTCTTGAATAAGGTGGCTGAGAGAATTCGATATAGGAGCTTGGCAATTGTTGACGTGAGAAGAAAGGCAATGGATGAACAGGCTGATTTGGATTGGAACGCAGCCGCAGATGCGCCTCAGGATGAGGCGAGTAGTCATTATAAGGCATGGCAGGAGTGTTTTAAATGGTTGGAGAAAGAAGCTGCTTTATGTCATGAAAATAAGATTGACTGCATTCTTTTTGTTTCTCCGCATGGTTACCAACTGGGGGATGATTCGCGGCTATATGCGCAAAAAGTCTTGAAGGAGTTTGCAACAAAGAACGACATGGAGTTTCTTGATGTTTTGCCGTTATTGAGAATAAAGGCGAAAAGAAGTCTGATGTCAAAATATAGGTTATCTAGACAGGCTTCATTTGTTGATATGGCGAAGGTCTACCCTGAGGATGTCGATAGAAATTGGAAGCGTTTCTTTTTGGACTTTGATCATTATAATCCGGAAGGGCACGAGCTGGTTTCGAAAGCGCTTTATTCTTTGGTGTCCGATCTTGTAAGAAAACGAATGGAAAACAGGATTAAGTAATTATTGGTCCTGACAAAGAGTGAAGTGTATATAAAGAGCTTTAGTTGGTCGATGGAGCATGTATGCTGAAGAAACAAAAAGACAAGATCCGATGCCCTTGGGCCGGGATGGGTAAGTCTATTTACGCTCTTTATCACGATACTGAATGGGGAGTGCCTGTTCGGGATGACCGGATCCATTTTGAGTTCCTGATCCTTGAGGGTGCGCAGGCAGGCTTGAGCTGGTACACGATTCTTTGTCGGAGAGATGGTTACCGGAAGGCGTTTAAGAATTTTGATCCTCAGAAGGTCGCTCGGATGACGGACGTGCAGCTTGAAAAGTTGATGAAGGATCCAGGTATCATTCGAAACCGGCTTAAGATTTTCTCAGCGCGTCAGAATGCGCGCGTGTTTCTGGCGATACAAAAGGAATTTGGGAGTTTTGACAAATATATTTGGTCCTTTGTTGGTGGTAAACCAATCGTGAATCGTTGTCGTACGAGCAAAGATATTCCTGTCACCAGCCCGCAAAGCGATGCGTTGTCAAAGGATTTGAAGAAACGCGGCATGTCGTTTGTGGGATCTACGATCATCTACGCGCACATGCAGGCAACTGGTCTGGTTAACGATCATCTGACCTCTTGCTGGCGGTATCGCCTCACCCGGTAGGTGAGTGTGGCGTGGTTGTTAAGTTAATAGATGAGGTTATTCTTTAGGAACAATTTTCTTCTTAAGGGGGAGGTATTATGAAAAGAAGTTCAGGGAGTTTTATTGTTTTTATCTGTATATGGACTTTTTGTGGGATGCATTTTTCTTTTGGTGCTCCTATTCATGAGGGGCAATGGGAGATTACAACAGTAAATGATATTCAGGGGCTTCCACCAGAGGTGGCAGGTTTTAGCGGACAGAAGCCGACGGTTACGACCCAATGCTTGACCGAACAGAATCAGGTGGGCGGGATGCCTAAAGATAAGAAATGTGATTTTACCCAAGGTTGGGATGGCAATATGTATACCTGCACGGGTACGTGTGAGGATGGTACGTCTGTCGATGTACAATTGACTTACTCAGGGGATACTATGCAGGGTATGGTTATTACCAAAGGGGAGGGTATGGCCATGAATATAAAGATTACGGGACGTTATCTTGGGCCATGTCCAACGAATTAAGAAAGCAGTTTTAAATCTGGCTTTTTGGCTGAGGTGATTCTGAGAGGTTTTTCTTGTGGTGTAGGGGCGTGAGCAAAGGCGTGTATATGGTATGATGAACTGAAGAAAGCAGCTCGGCAGAACGGAATGCTGATAGAGTGTTTAGGGCCTTTGTCCGTCAAGTTTGTATAGCCGGGCAAAGGTTCTTCTATTATAATTGTCGATATTATTGACATTATATGTGATTCAATATGCTTTGATATTTTTGGAAAGAGCTGAAATGGAACAAAAATCAACTAATGGCAGAGAGTTCGGAAAAGTCGTATACATTGCTACCTTCAGCTGAGTGATGGGTACGGTGGCGTACGATGATTTTAGATGTATTAAATAAGTTAAGTTATTGCGAATAAGAGAGTTAAATAAACTACGGGGATTATTTTGTTCTAGAGGTTTTAAAAGAAGGATTCCCATGTCATATCACAAGAGAGTTGAAGACCTGTTAACTGATCTTTCCTCAGATCGCAAGGGTTTGGCTGAAAAAGAGGCTTTTGGGCGCACTGGCCAATACGGTTTTAATGTTCTGGAGTCTCGCGACAGACCGACGCCAATGTCTATTTTTTTCCGTCAATTTTTGAATCCACTAGTCTATATTCTTGTCGTCGCTGCAAGCATCAAGGCATATGTAAAGGGGCCTTTCGATGCGTTGGTCATTGTTGGTGTTCTTTTATTCATGGCCATTATTGGCTTTATTCAGGAGATGCGGGCTGAGAGTGCCATGGCGTCTTTACTTAAACTGGCCGCGCCGAAAGCCAAGGTCCTGCGGGATGGCGCAGTTAAGATTGTCGAGACACGGGCTATTGTCCCCGGTGACATTATAGTTCTTGAGGCCGGGGATAAGGTTGCGGCGGATGCGCGGATCCTGGAACTCTCCAGCCTTAAGGTCAACGAGTCTTCGCTGACAGGGGAATCCCTTCCTGTTGACAAGAAGATCGATGTCCTGCCTCAGGATACGCCGCTGGCGGAACGTAAGAATATGGTCTTTATGGGCACATCTGTTGCTTATGGCCGCGGGTTAGCGCTCGTGATTGAGACGGGCATGAAAACAGAGATCGGACGCATAGCCGGCGCTGTGCGTAATATCCATAAGGAAAAGACTTCCCTGCAAAAGAGTATTGATAGCCTGGGTCATTCCCTGATATGGGTTGTCCTGGCCGCGTGCGCCATTCTGGTTGTCTTGGGTTTATGGAAAGGGATGGATCGGACTGAAGTTTTCATGATGGCGGTTGCGGCTGCGGTGGCCGCGATCCCGGAGTCCTTGCCGGCGGTTGTGACCATTGTGCTCGCACTCGGGATGCAGCGTATGGCGCGCTACAACGCGATTATCCGCAAGCTCATGGCGGTAGAAACGCTTGGGTCAACAACGGTCATCTGTTCAGATAAGACTGGAACATTGACGCTCAATCAGATGACGGTCCGCCGTATTTTCACTGATGGGCAATGGACGGATGTCGGCGGACAGGGTTACGACACGGCTGGTGAATTTACTAGGGAAGGTAAGTCCTTTGCTGTAGCACAGGATCCTTCTTTGCGTCAGGTTCTTAGAACCGCTCTTCTTTGCAATGATGCTCGCTTAACGGTTGGAGAGAATGGCCCGGATATTATGGGTGATCCGACTGAAGGCGCTCTGGTTGTTATGGCAGCCAAAGCCAGCATGGACAAGAAATCGGCTGAAGAGATCTCGCCGCGGTTGAACGAGATCCCTTTTCAGAGCGAGAAACAATACATGGCAACCTTGCATCATGACTCCGGCCGACGTGTGGTGCGATTAAAAGGCTCGCTTGAGAAGATTTTGCCTATGGCGGGGTTTTATCTCGATAGAGGCGCCATTAGGCCTTTGACGGTTGAGATCAGTCAACAATTCCTGGCATCGGCAGATCAGATGGCCCAACAGGCTATGCGTGTGCTGGCCATGGCTTATATGGAAGATGCTCCAGAGGAGAGTTCTTTCAATGAGGCATCATTTAGCGGGCGGCTGGTTCTGGCCGGATTGTGCGGCATGATCGATCCGCATCGTGCTGAGGCGAAGAGGTCTATTGCTCTTTGTCATGGCGGTGGGATCAAGGTCATTATGGCCACTGGAGATAATAAAGTGACTGCGAGTGCCATTGCCAAGGCGATCGGTCTTGAGGATGGCGAGGTGCTCACCGGCCGTGATCTGGAAGGCATGAATGATGCGGATCTTGAGCGCCGGGTTGAAGGTGTTTCGGTTTTTGCCCGTATCGAGCCATTGCATAAGCTGCGCATTGTTAATGCATTCAAGAGTCGCGGTCATGTCGTTGCGATGACAGGTGACGGCGTTAATGATGCTCCAGCGCTGGAAGCGGCTGATATCGGCATCGCGATGGGTATCACCGGGACTGATGTGGCCAAAGAGGCCTCGGATATGGTCCTGGCGGATGATAACTTTGCCTCGATCGTGACAGCCGTTGAGGAGGGCCGGGCGATATTCAACCGTTTGCGCAATGTGCTTCTGTTCATGCTTACGACCTGTTTTGGCGAATTGCTCGTGCTGTTATTAAGCGTATTATTTATAGGCCACGCAGCTTTGGTCCCGTTGCAGATCCTCTGGATCAACCTGGTGACGGGGGCCCTGATGGCGATCCCGCTTGGCCTTGAGCCACGCGTTGGGGATGAGCTTAAGTATCCGCCCAGAAACAGTCGCGTGGGATTGCTTTTCCCAGGCATGGTCTTGCGTGTGATCTTTCTCTCGAGTATGCTGGGAGTAGGATCCTTTTTGGTGTTTGCCTGGGCCTATCGGCACTATGAGATCCATGAAGCCCGGACCATGGCTTTCTGTGCGATCGTGATCTTTGAATGGCTTGTCGCCTTTAATGCGCGATCTGATCAGCATACGATCTTTCGCCTTGGCTTTCTCAAGAACCGCCCGCTCTTTCTGGCAGTGATGATGGGCGTTATTCTGCAGATGATCGTGATTTATGTTCCCTTCTTGCATGATCCGTTTGATACTGTAGCGCTTAAGCCTTGGGAGTGGGGGATCGCGCTGCTTCCGGGGCTGGGCATCTTTTTGATTGAAACAGTTCGCAAGTTGATCGCGCCCACATTATTTCATTACAAAAAATGGACGGGTTGATCTAAATATAAGCGGAGATCGTATGAGCAGATCCTGCTGGTTGAAGTTAATAGTGGCCTTGATCCTTCCGCAATCTGCGGGCGCCATCGGCGGTTTCTTCTCAGCGGCGAATGTGCCGACCTGGTATCAAACGTTGCTTAAGCCTTCTTTTACGCCGCCAGGATGGATATTTGGTCCGGTGTGGGGGATGCTGTATTTGATGATGGGCCTGGCGTTCTTCTTGGTACTTATCTCGGAGCAAGGCAAAGACAAGGTGCGATTGGCTGCAGGATTGTTTTGCGTTCATTTGTTGCTTAATACTTTGTGGTCGATCCTGTTCTTCGGCCTGAGAAATCCCTTGCTTGCGTTTATCGATATTATTGTTTTATGGCTCATGATCACGGCGCTGGTTTTTATCTTTTGGAGGATCAGAAAGCTTGCCGGAGCGCTCATGATCCCTTATTGGCTGTGGGTTTCTTTTGCCAGTGTGCTGAATTATTCAATCTGGAGGATGAACTAATGATGCGAACAATATTATATTTGATGATATTTGGGATAACGGCTGTATGTCCGGCCATAGCGGAGGTGTCGTTGATGAATATTCATGCGATCTCAATGTCTTTGAACAGCGGTGAAACTATTTCCCTAGCTGATTATAAAGGGAAGGTTGTGCTCATCGTCAATACAGCTTCCCGTTGCGGATTTACCTCGCAGTATAAAGGCCTGGAGGAATTGTACCTCCGTTACAAGGACCGGGGGTTCGTGATCCTGGCGTTTCCGGCCAATAATTTCATGGGGCAAGAGCCGGGAAGCAATGAGGAGATTAAGAATTTTTGTGAGCTTAAGTACAAAATCACGTTTCCTTTGTTTGCGAAAACTAGTGTCAAGGGCGCGGACATTAACCCCTTGTTTAAATATTTAACTGAAGATTCTGCGTTAAAAGGCCCGGTGACCTGGAATTTCAACAAGTTTCTAATCGACGGCAGTGGCCAGGTGATAGACCGTTATGACAGCCGTGTTAAACCATTGGATCTTGAGGTGGTCACGGCTATTGAGAAAGCTTTGCCCAAGCCAACTACGACGGATGACAAAAGGAAATAATGAATAAGCGGGTTATTCGCAAGAAAATCGCCGAACTTTTGACTGGTCAAAAGCTTGGTATCCTGGCGACGCTGGGTAAAGATTATCCCTATCAGAGCATTGTGGCTTTTTCTGGTTCACGGGATATGAAACATATTTTATTTGCCACCAAGCGTGCGACCAGTAAGTATAGAAATTTGAAAGATAGAGCACAAGTCAGCATTTTTATAGATAACCGCTCCAATCAGGAGACGGATTTTCTTGACGCGACTGGCATGACTGCTATTGGAGATGCGCGGGAATTAAATGGAGCCGTGCGCAAAAAGTTTATGGGGTTCTTTTTGCGCAAACACCCGTCGCTTGAAGAATTCCTGACGGGTCCGGATTGTGCTTTATTTATGATCAAGGTTAGGGTTTATTATGTTGTCTGGCATTTTCATAAGGTTATGGAAGTGCGCATATCATGATACATGTAAAAGGCATATGAAAATCCTTATCG